>JBIKXM010000094.1:0-4915 GCA_044355755.1 Burkholderiaceae bacterium
CACAAAAAATTAATGCATTACCGCAATTAGATCGCGACTTTTTTGCGACGCACGTGCCAGTGCAGCAAGATAAAACGTTTCGCTGGCCAGAGGTCAATTTAGATGATTTACGTCTGGCTTGGTCTGATATCTTGCAACGGGCACGTTTAAATCAACGGCACACGATTACACGTGAACCGTTATCCGTGCGTGATTTTATGACACGTATCTTGCGCCGTTTACAAAATCAACGTTTTATTGAATTCACTGATTTGTTTGGCGAGGTGATTGCTGAAGCGAATGGTGTGGATGTCGTGATTATTAATTTTATTGCACTGCTCGAACTCGCACGCGAGATGTTGATCGAGATTACCCAAGTGGAACCCTTTGCGCCAATTTATGTGCGTCTTGCCTATCAGCCCAGCGATAACTTAACTGAGCCAGTCGAATATTCCTTGCCTTAATTTTAAAAATGAAAATTATCACTTCTATCCACGCACTGCGTGATCAGCTGCGCGGGCAAAATCGTATTGCATTTGTGCCAACTATGGGCAATTTACACGAAGGACATTTGTCGCTGGTGCGTCAAGCGCGTCAACATGGTGACCCAGTGGTTGCCAGTATTTTTGTTAACCGCTTGCAATTCGGTATTAATGAAGATTTTGATGCTTATCCGCGCACCTTTGCCGCTGATGTTGAAAAACTTGAGCAGGAGGGGGTATATGTTTTATTTGCGCCAGATGAAGCGCAAATGTATCCACAGCCGCAAGAGTATCGTATCGAGCCACCGAATCAACTGGGTAATATTTTAGAAGGCGAGTTTCGTCAAGGTTTTTTCAAAGGGGTATGTACCATTGTGATGAAGTTATTCGCATGCGTACAACCACGTGTTGCTATCTTTGGCAAAAAAGACTATCAGCAGTTAATGATCGTGCGTCAAATGTGTCAGCAGTTTATGCTGCCAATCGATATCGTTGCTGCCGAAACTGTGCGGGCACAAGATGGACTTGCTTTATCTTCGCGTAATGGTTATCTCTCTTCCGCAGAACGTAGTCAAGCGCCGTTACTGTATGCCACCTTGGCAAAAATTCAGCAAGCTGTGAGGATGGGCCATAATGATTTTGCGCAGCTTGAACATGCGGCCATGACAACCTTAAAGCAACATGGTTGGCAGCCTGACTATATTGCCATTCGCGCACAGCATGATTTGAGCCTACCGGTTGATATGGCCATGCCCTTAGTCATACTGGCGGCGGCTCGTCTGGGGAAAACACGCCTAATTGATAACTTAGAGATCTAACGTGTATGTGCCCCTATTTACCGCACACTCTTGTTTGGGGTGCTTAGCTTAAGCTCTGCTTAATGCACCGCCGCTGCGACTGAAATACTATTTTTGATTATCCGGCATGCTGTGCATGCCGGATTTGGCTTGTATGCAAGACTGGCTTGAGCGGCGTACAACGATGTAAGAGGATTTTCGTTTGTGCCTGCGTCGCGCCGCTCAAGCTGGGTGGTTTTGCGGGTGCTATGGTTTTTTATGTCTCATCACTCTCGTCTATCCAAGCCATTTGAATGGCTTCGAGAATTTTTTCATTTGAGTGTTTAGGGTCATCGTCGAATCCGGGTAAGGCGCATACCCATTTATGCAAATCGGTAAAACGCAATGTGCGCGGATCAACGGTTGGATGATGCTCAACTAATGCAAATGCAATTTCAGAGATATCGAGCCATTTCATTTATTTACCCTCCTTAGCATGATTAATTGAATATTTTGGAATTTCTACGACTAAATCCTGATTGGCAATGATTGCCTGACAAGAAAGTCGTGAAAGTGGCTCTACACCCCAAGCACGATCAAGTAAGTCCTCTTCATTTTCATCAGCCTCATTGAGTGAGGTAAAACCGGTGCGGACAATCACGTGACATGTAGTACAAGCACAGGACATTTCGCAAGCGTGTTCAATCTCAATCCCTTGTTCTAACAGTGCCTCACAAATCGACGTGCCAGCAGGGACGTCATTTAGTACAGCACCCTCGGGGCAGATATCAACATGGGGTAGAACGGTAATTTGAGGCATTAACTTTCTTTCCTAAAATTTTTCTATTTGATCAATCGTTTTTCCTGCCAATGCAGTGCGAATATTTTTATTCATACGCTTGGCTGCAAAGGCTTCTGTGGCATCGGCAAGTTCTTTAATGGCACTTTTGAGCGGAGCAATATCTGTTTGTTGTAAGCATACTGTAAGCAGATGCATTTTCGCATCAATAGTCTGGCGCTCCACTGGCTCGAGTAATTCAGCATCGCTCACCAAGGCACTGCTTACTGCTTCGAGCAAACGTTGAGCTTCAAGTTGTTGTTCGCGCAGCGTTCGCAGCGTTACATCAGTCGCTGCTGTCGCCTGGCTTTCTTGCAGCATGCGACTAATGTCGGCTTCTTCCAGTCCATAAGAGGGCTTGACTGCAATACGCGCCTCGGCGGCTGAGTGAAGTTCTTGTGCTGTAACCGATAATACGCCATCAGCATCCATTTGATAGGTGACACGTACACGCGCTGCACCAGCTACCATCGGTGGAATATTTTTTAATTCAAAACGCGCCAGTGAACGACAGTCTTCAGCCAGTTCACGTTCTCCTTGGACGACATGTAAGCTGATAGCAGTTTGCCCATCTTTAAAGGTTGTGAATTCTTGTGCGCGAGCCACAGGTAAGGTGGTGTTCCGTGGAATAATTTTTTCCACCAAGCCGCCCATGGTTTCTATACCCAGAGATAACGGGGTAACATCAAGCAACAACCAATCTTGTTCTGCGCTACGATTCCCTATCAATAGATTGGCTTGCATTGCCGCACCCAGTGCAACTACTTGTTCAGGATCTAGGTCGCGTAACGGAGGTTGCCCAAAAAATTCTGTTAGCGCTTGTTGTATATGGGGCATGCGGGTTGCGCCACCTACCAGTACGACACCTTTGATATCGTCAGTGCGCATACGCGCATCACGCAGCGTTTGGCGTACCGCAGATAAAGTTTTTTGCACTAATGGTCGAGTCAGCTCAAAAAAATGTTGTTGGGTAATCTCTAGGTTAATGGTTTGCTCAGCACCCAACGCCACCGGTAAGCGGGCACTATGGTGCTGACTTAGTTGTTCTTTAACCTGCCGGCATTGCATCGATAGCTGATGCGCCGCGCTATTTGAGAGCAGCGTATCCGGTGGGAGCTGTGCGCACGCCCAATCATAAAGCGCATGATCAAAATCATCACCACCTAATGCGGCATCGCCGCCGGTAGCCAGCACTTCAAAAATGCCCTGGCTCAATTGCAAGATAGAGATGTCAAAAGTACCTCCACCTAAATCATAAACGGCATAAATCCCTTCAGCTGCGTGATCTAATCCATACGCAATGGCTGCGGCTGTTGGCTCATTTAATAAACGCAGCACATTAAGACCAGCCAGTCTGGCCGCGTCCTTAGTCGCTTGCCGTTGCGCATCATCGAAGTAAGCAGGTACCGTAATGACGGCACCGACTAATGAACCGACTAAGGCTTGTTCAGCGCGTTCACGCAAATGACGCAAAATGTGCGCGGAAATTTCAATCGGACTTTTTATACCGGCACTTGTGTTGAGTTGCACCATCCCTGGTGTATTGACAAATTGATTGCGCCTAATTTGATTCGGGCTGATATCCTTTAGACCACGCCCCATTAACCGTTTGACTGAAAAAATCGTATTCTCTGGGTCGTTAAGTGCTGTAGCAATTGCCTGATAGCCGACTGTGACAGTGTCATCGGCCTGATAATGGACGACCGACGGAAGTAACGCTTGCCCATCTTGATCTGGCAAAATTTGCGCCAAACCGCTACGTACTGTCGCGATCAGTGAGTTGGTTGTGCCTAAGTCAATGCCAACGGCAAGTTGCTGCTGGTGTGGTAATGGCGCTGTACCTGGTTCTGAAATTTGAAGTAATGCCATATTTAATTTCTTAATGCCTCAAGCGAGTTGTCTAACTCTTCTAAAAATTTTTCGATAAACATCAGTTTGCGTAATGTCATTGCGGCGCACGGCGTATCGTGTTGTTGATCGAAAGCCTGCTCTAATTGTGCAAGTTGTACGGTGCGTTCGCTGTTTACTGTTTGAAGCAAATTATTTATGGTGGTTTGATCATGTTGTGCTTCCGCTAATGTTTCGCGCCAAACAAGTTGTTGCATCAGAAATTCCGTTGAATTTTCTGCTGGGCTCATTTTTTCAACATCTATGCCTTTTAATTTACATAAATAGTCTGCTCTTGTTAGAGGCTGCTTGAGCGTCGTATAAGCTTCATTGACCAGCGTAGCCCACTGTAAGGCTAACCGGCGTTGTCCGTCTGAAGCGTTAGCATAACGATCAGGATGTACTTGAGTTTGTAGTGCGCGATAGGCAGCATCTAACTGCTGCTTATCGAGTTTGAACTGCTCAGGTAAATTAAACAGTTGAAAAAAATTTTTCTGTGAGGAAATAGTCATACGGCTATCAGGACATGACAGACAAAAAGCGAGAAGTACACTGATTGTTTACTTAGTTTGGAATTTAAGCAAAGTGCTCTCAGTAACGTGGGATATAGGTGTTATAGCGATGTTGTGTCAGTTTTATCAAACTCTGAAAGATTCACCGCAGCCGCACTCATCTTTCGCATTAGGATTTTGGAAGCGAAAGCCTTCATTCAGTCCTTCGCGCACAAAATCTAGCTCAGTACCGTCTAAGTAAATCAGGCTTTTATCATCAACCAGAATTTTGACGCCATGCGAATCGAACACTTGATCATTTGCCTCGATGTAATCAGCGTATTCCAATTTATAAGCCAAGCCGGAGCAGCCTGTGGTGCGCACCCCGAGGCGCACCCCGACCCCTTTACCGCGATGATTGAGGTATTTGCTGATATGTTGTGCAGCGCGTTCAGTAACAGT
>JBIKXM010000095.1:0-4914 GCA_044355755.1 Burkholderiaceae bacterium
TCAAAGGTGATCTTGAATTTGATCGTGGCTTACGCTTAGAGGGCTGCGTAAAAGGCAGCCTCAAAGCAAAGACCGACCCAAGTATGCTTGTGATTAGTGAGCAAGGCCGGGTTGAAGGCGAAGTGCGTGGCGACCATATTATTATCTCCGGCACCGTAATTGGCCCGGTATTTGCTAGCTCCTCCTTAGAGCTTTTACCGCAAGCACATATTATTGGAGATATTACCTACTCGAATATCAAAATGCACAGCGGCGCAGAAGTGATCGGGGAGTTGACTTTGCTTAAAGAAGACAAAACTTCTTTAACCATGGCACCGTTACTCGACGCACCAAAAGACAAGGATTAACCATTAATCCTGACCAATGCAGAATTTTTGCACGAATACAGGGGAATCGCCCGACTTATGCAAAATAAGTGAAAAGTCTATCGTATAACGCTGTTTTATCTGAAACTTTGCGGTTTAAATCCTTTAAAATAGCGCTTCGATAGGCTTTTTAGCTTGAGAACATTACGTGAAGTTGTCCTAATCGGGCCCTACTGTTAGCACTAGTTGAGCTCAAAACGCGATGCCAGCAAACCGTTCCGTGACGCGATATTTGTGCGCGAGCACTCCAGATAAGGCCCTGTTGCCTGAGCACGGTTTGTTGAACTTAGCAGACCCCGCATTGTTGGGACGATTTTGTGTAAGTCCTAAGCCAGCAGGAGAATTTGATGAATACACATATCCAAACGATAGCTTGTGAAGAAGAGATCCCTTCTCCATTGGTTTTTACAGACAGCGCTGCCAACAAAGTACAACAACTTATTGATGAAGAGGGTAATCCGAATCTCAAATTGCGTGTTTTTGTGCAAGGCGGAGGGTGCTCAGGCTTTCAATATGGCTTCACTTTCGACGAAGAAGTCAATGAGGATGACACCAGCCTAGACAAAAATGGGGTCACACTATTAATTGATTCGATGAGCTATCAATATCTTGTCGGCGCTGAGATCGACTATAAAGAAGATATTAACGGTGCCCAATTTGTGATCAAAAACCCAAACGCATCAACAACTTGCGGTTGTGGTTCGTCTTTTTCGGTGTAAACCTTCAAGGCTTATCTTCCGTTTCTACACGTTTAGCGCGTGGGTGAGCCTGATCATATACTTTGGCCAGGTGTTGAAAATCGAGCGCTGCATAAATTTGTGTCGTTGCAATACGACTATGCCCTAACATCTCTTGTACGGCACGCAAATTGCCCGAGGACTGTAATAAGTGACTGGCACAAGAGTGTCGTAGCATGTGCGGATGTACATGGGTAGGTAATCCCGCCGCTTGAGCTAATTTCTGCAGCCGCGTATGGACCAAGCGGTTGCCGATACGCTTACCGCGCGGAGAAATAAATAGCGCGTACGGATCAATAGGATAGCGGGTCAAGCTAGCGCGTACAGCTAACCAACTCTGCAAAGCCGAACAGGCAGGCCGACCAACTGGCACCGTACGGCGTTTATCACCCTTACCAAGAATCGTTACTTGGCTTGCTTCTAAATCTAACCAGCCTGTAGATTGATAGCCGTCCTCTGAAAAATAACGCCAATCAAGTTGCGTCAGCTCAGACAAGCGCAAACCAGAAGAATACAGTAACTCGCACATAGCATGATCACGCATGGTAGCTGGATTAGCCTCCGTATATTCGGCTAAAGCCACCGCCTGCTCAACGGATAATGCCTTAGGTAAGCGCTTCGCTTGGCGCGGTGCTTTCAAGCCAATCATCGGATGCAGCACCAAACCATGATTTTCGGCTAACCAGGTGAAAAAACCACGCCAGGCAGATAAGAGACGCGCAAGACTCGCCGGCGTATACCCTTTTTGGTGCAAACGCACGACAAATGAACGTAGCTGCGCTTGGCTTAAGCCGACCAACGGGTTCGCCCCAGCCAACTGCCGTAACAAATATAAATCTCGGCGATAAGTAGTCAGCGTGAGGGGCGCTAGCTTACGGATATGTATCAGCGTAGCTAAATACGCCTCAAGGACAGGGTCGGTGGACACAAGCTTATTTTGTCGCAGTTATGAGTGCACTGGCTAACGCTCCGATTTGGCACAAATAAGTAGTATCCATATCGGCGGCAAAACGTTGCTTATCATAAGCCCCTAATACCCATAAACCGAGGCCTGCTGAAGCGATGCCACCAAAGCCCTGAGGAGCGTCACTTTTCTCTGCCATTCGGCTGATTGGGATTAAGGCAACTGAGGCAATACGAGCGTCATCCAACCAAGCTGCGGCCTCGGACAACAGTGGATCTAACTCAATTGGACCGCATTTTGGCGCAACTAAATGATCAGCGAAGTGTTGCCAGGCGGATGAAGGCTCCTTATCCCATACACGCAACTGTGCGCAAGGCAAATTAAATGCCGTGCACAGGCCAGCACTGAGCTTATCTGGCGAAGCCGGCAGCGTTGACAACACATCGAGCATCCAACGATGTAGATTACCGATAATACGTTGATTATCCTGTCCATAACGGAGTAGTTCGGCCAAGCGTAACTCTAAACCGCGTACTTTTTCACGTAATACTTCTAACTGCCGCTCTTGCAAAGAAATTGCGCGATGGCTGTACGGACTAGTCAGCTTTAAATCGGCTAGCAATGTACCTTGTCGAATAAAAAAATCAGGATTGCTGCGCAGCCAATGCACGATATAGTGATCGTCAATTATGTCAGTATTCATGACTGTAGTTTTTTCCGTAAAAGTTCATTCACTTGTTGCGGGTTCGCTTTGCCTTGGGTAGCTTTCATGATTTGCCCCACTAAAGCATTAAATGCTTTTTCCTTGCCCGCACGAAACTCTGCTACCGATTTTTCCTGAGTGACTAATATATCGTCAATAATTTTTTCTAATGCGGTTGTATCTGACACCTGCGCCAAGCTATGTTGTTGAATGAGCTGGTCAACCAAGTCGGCATCAGATGAAGGTGATTGCCAAATCAAGCCAAACACCGTTTTCGCCGTTTTACCCGATAATGTGCCATCTTCCATGCGTTTTAACAAATGGGCTAATTGCACTGGGGTAATGCGCGATTGCTCCATCTCTAAACCATCACGATTAAGTGCTGCAACCAGTTCGCCAATAATCCAATTAGCGGCCGCAACCGCTAACGATGGCTCAATATGTAACAACGTTTGCTGAAAAAAATCAGCTACCTGTCGCGATTGCGTCAATAAACTCGCTTGATACTCAGATAAACCCAAGACTGTACAAAAATGTTGACTCAAGGCGGCGGGCAAAGGTGGCATGGCCGCCTTAATACGAGTAATCCAATCAGCATCAATCACCACCGGTAATAGGTCAGGGTCAGGAAAATAGCGGTAATCATGCGCATCTTCCTTGCTGCGCATGCTGCGCGTCTCACGTCGCTCCGGATCGTATAAACGGGTTTCCTGTCGCACCGTACCGCCCTCTTCGATCAGCAGAATTTGTCGCTGGACCTCATACTCAATCGCTTCCTCTAAGAAGCGAAACGAATTCAGATTCTTAATTTCACAGCGTGTGCCAAAACTAGTTTGACCTTTTGGACGTACCGACACGTTGGCATCACACCGGAAAGAACCTTCCTGCATATTGCCATCACAAATCCCCAGCCAAGTGACCAGACCATGTAAGGCTTTTGCATAGGCAACCGCCTCATAAGCGCTCCGCAAATCCGGTTCCGTGACAATCTCTAATAACGGTGTCCCGGCACGATTCAGATCAATACCACTCATGCCATGAAATTGCTCATGTACCGATTTACCCGCATCTTCTTCCAAATGTGCACGTGTAATTCGTACCGTCTTACTATACATTTCAGATTCGCCACGACTGGGTTCGACTCGAATCGTTAAGTGGCCACCTTGCACGACAGGTAACTCAAATTGGCTGATTTGGTATCCCTTAGGCAAATCAGGATAAAAATAATTCTTACGTGCGAACACACTATGATCGGCAATCTTTGCGTCCAAAGCCAACCCCAATTTGATCGCACAATCTACCGCAGATCGATTGAGCACAGGCAAGGTGCCGGGCAAGGCCAAATCGATTATATTGGCTTGTGTATTGGGTAATGCACCAAAATGCGTCGCACTGCCGGAAAATAATTTCGATTGCGTCGCCAATTGCACATGCGTTTCAATCCCGATCACCACTTCCCACTCAGTCTGCTGTTGCGAAAATCTATTCATTCCCATTCCATTTCATTCGTATAACTCTGTCGTGCCGGCCGCTTTACTTGAAGTTCACTCGACTCACTTGCCGGCACGTTCCACTTTGGAACTGAAATTGGAATTCTTTTCAGCTCCGAACGCTGATAGTTGAGCGCTTTCAAGATGTTCCGGTTGGCGCTGATGCCAATCCGTGACTTGCTGGAATGCATCCGCAATTTGCAACATACGTGCCTCATCAAAATGATTACCAATCATTTGCAAGCCTACCGGCAAACCATTTTTACCAAAACCACAGGGAAAACTCATTCCAGGTAAGCCGGCTAAACTGGTCGAGAGGGTATAAATATCCGCTAAATACATCTGTAATGGATCGGTTGTTTTTTCGCCCAACTTCCATGCCGTTGTCGGGGTCACCGGTCCCATCAGCACATCGCATTGTTGGAAAGCCTGCTGAAAATCATCCGCGATCATACGGCGAATCTTTTGCGCCTGTAGATAATAGGCATCGTAATAGCCATGAGACAAAATATACGTGCCGACCAAAATACGACGCTTCACCTCCCAGCCAAACCCTTCAGCACGGGTTTTCATATACATCTCTTGCAAGTTTTGATACTGGGCGGCGCGATGTCCATAACGTACACCATCAAAGCGTGCTAGATTACTCGAAGCCTCAGCTGGCGCAATCAAGTAATACACGGGAATCGATAATTCTGTTTTGGGTAAATTGACT
>JBIKXM010000096.1:0-4886 GCA_044355755.1 Burkholderiaceae bacterium
ACAAAGATAAGATTCTGAGTTTTTCGGAGTAGTTTTATGATGCAACGTGTGCAGAATCTTTTGAGTCCCACTCAGGTTCAGTCAACTGATTCATTAGCTCAGGCTAGAGGTATTGAGACACAGGCTAACTCTAATCTTGCATTTGGCGCAAGTTTTGCCGGAGCTGGGAATGTAGCCAATGAGTTACCCACAACGCCGACTACACCTACTACACCACGAAAAATTCCGATGTTCAATCTGGAGTTTTCACCAGAAAAAAGCCCGAATTCAGGGCAGCAAGCTTCTTTTATTAGACTCAAAGCCGCATTTGAAGCGGAAAAAACCAGTCCTAAAACAGCGGCACGGAATTTGTTGCAAGCCTTTGAAAGAGAAAAAGCCGGCTTAGAAATGACCACTAGCGAACAGTTTCTTGTGGGGCAGAAAATTGCGAAGAAGTTAGAGAAAAGATATACCAATGCAGAGGCAATGGCCAGTATCTCTGGGGTTTTTGCGAAAAGCCCGGTAGGCGCTTCTTCTAATGCAGTTAATTCATATTGCGAGCACTCGGAAGAGTTTAAAAATTTACCGCTGACCCATGCTACTAAAAAAGTTTGGATTGATGCCGAAAATCATAAAACACTTCATGGCCCATTAGATACACCTGCGAATAAAGCTGCACACATCGTTTCTGTAGTAGGGGGACGCGATACGATTGTGAATGTTGTTGCAGGTGTGCAGCATTACTATAAAGATGGCGAAGCGAAAAAAACGTTTGCACAAAGTACAGCGCATCACCATTTTTAATTTTTTTGGCCTTATTCCTTCGCTGGGTAAGGCTTGTTTGTCAATTGCACGCATAAAATATTTAGCATTGCTTGGATACGCAATTGATGTGGTGTAACTCAATCATTAGGCACGCTATGATTCTATCCAATATATTTTCGGCTAGTAGTCCCGCATTGCAATCTATATCATCAAATAGCCCGACCACGAGTCATGGTGTAACGGGGTTAGGATCGATTCCTGTGCAGCAGCTGAGAAATATTGTGCTCGATGTCCCTAGAGCAAGCTTGCCCAATATTTTTCTGGCGAAAAAAAGGAATAGTTTAAGTACGCTGACGACTGTGTCTGGAAAAAGCGTTGATGTAAACATGGTTTACCAGAAGCACTTATTAGATTGGTCCGAGCAAGCATTACGCGCAGCAGCTAACCAGTCAGAAATCCAGGGAATAAAAGAAACCGTAAGCAGTATACAAATATGGCTGGACAATCAGCAAACAGATGCACCACTGGTACTAAAAGGTTTATCTCTGAAATCGCTGCCTGAATTACCGGCTACCGTCATGGTGCTTGATCTGAGCGACAATCAATTGGTTGAATTGCCAAAATTACCAAAATCTGTGCTGAGTCTGGATATCAGTCAAAATAGACTCTCCACACTATCGGTATGGCCACCGAAATTGATGGAAGTAGATATTAGCGCTAATTTTTTATCTAGTTTGCCTGCTTTCCCCAAAACACTGAAAAATGTGGATGTCAGCAATAATGCATTATTCGATTTGCCTGAGGTACCAGCCGGCTTGAAGGTATTGCTAGCTAATAATAATCAATTAACTCGTTTTCCGCCGTCAATAATGACTTTGGATCGAAGTTGCACAGTTGATTTCTGCGGCAATCCAATTTCGCAACAATTATGTGATCAGTTGTTGGCAATGGTAGCGTCTGGAGATTATCACGGCCCACATATTTATTTTTCAGTTTTTGCGCCTATGAGTGAGCCATCGCAATCGTTTGAGGATGCGGTATCTCGCTGGTATAACGAGGCACAGCGATCAACTATTGATAATCTTTGGCAGCAGTTCAGCCATGTCAGCGGTGCGAATGATTTTTCGCGTTTTTTAGATAAATTGCGCGATAGTATCAATTTTATTGAGCCAGAATTTAAGCGAGATATATGTCTTTGGCTGGATAAATTGTTGACTGATAAAGAATTACGAGCATTGGTGTTTGCAATTTCACAAGAGGGCGCCGGCTCATGTGAGGATCGCGCAACATTGACTTTAAATGCAATGAAAAGCGCGGAATTTAATTTAAATGTTGAACGCGGCTATTATGATGATCGGCTAGGAGAGTTGCTTACATCAGCGCGTGCGATGTTTCGTCTCGAGCAATTAGAAAAAATTGCTCGCGATAAGGCGGCGACTCTACCTCTGGTAGATGAAATCGAAATCTACCTCGCCTATCAAATTAAGTTGCGAGAGCCATTAGCATTACCGATTCCGGTTCAAAAGATGCGTTTTTTTGCCTGCTCGAGTCTCACAGATGAAGATCTCAGCCGTGCTTTGTTGCAGGTGCAAGAGAGTGAGCAAAAAGATTTCTTGAATTATCTATCAACTGATTGGGCACCCGCACAAGCCGTGATGAAGCGCCTCTGCCCAGAAATGTATCAGGCGCTACAAGAAAAAATCAGTAGCGAGCTCGATGAAACATTTGAAACGAAGCAACAGGCTTTTCTGGTCGCACAGGGACTAATCGATAATGAATATCATCGTATGCAAACAGCTCCCCTGGTGCTCAAGCAAATAGCTTATGCAATCAATGGCGATTATTTAAAAATTTTTTTACAGCAACAGGGGCTGACTTTATCGCCAACGTGATGGAATGATGGCATGAAATATCCTACTCAATGTGTGGTTGTCAGTCATATTAATAATTGCCTGGATGTCACTACTTATGTTGCCAAACAAGGTTGCGGTACAGGCATTGCCAACCAAGGACTGTTGATAATCAGTTATGTCTAAATAGGGGCGCCATTCATCGGCTTGCAAGGTCTGTACGTGATGTAATGCAGCTGCCGCATAAGCCCGTAAAATCCATGGTGATGAATCTTCGCTACCAAAGATAGAGGAAGATGAATAATTAGTAAATAAAGCTGACCAACATAGAAATAGTGCTGCCATTTCATTCGAATTCTTGTCATCTATGCCTAAACTATCAGCTAATGCTTGACTATGTTGAGGGGTAAGTCGTAGCTGTGAAATTGACTTATTTAGCATGGCAATCGATGGATCATTGATAAATAATGGCTTAAATATATTGGTTAAGGCAATTTGATGTGTAGTAGGGTCAGTTAATTTTTTGTCTAGATGATCGGGTAAGCTATAAGTCGCAATTTTTAAAGCTTCACTAAACCGTTGCTGATAGTCTGGCCCTAAATTTAAGGTAGACAACGCTAATAGCGTGTTTAGCTTATTTTGCGCTTGCATATATTTTGTAAAGAACAATGGGAAGAGTTTTAATTCTTCTTCGAGATTATGTGCTGCATCGATTAAAAATTCTCCTCGAGTCGGGTCCCATTTGCCCATGCCAAGCGCATCCCAGCCTATGGTTTCACCCGGTACGCCAAGCAAGTTTTGTTCATAAAAATAGCGTCTGACGATGAGTCCATGACTCCCTTCGGCAGACATAAAAATCAGGTGCTCATCTGGAAAATAAAAATCAATTTTCTCTGCGGCTGAGATGACCGCCTTAACTCTCGGTAACGCGGTATAGTTGGCCAATAAGATATCTGCCTGATGTTTGATGGCGCTGCTCAGTAGGTCATCATTGCGTTGTAGTCTGTGTGCTTGTATGCAGAGTTGATTGATAAACGTATTGTTTGCTAATGCCCATTGTTCATTTTGTGCGAGTACGCTGGTTTGGGCGAGAAAATCAAGTATTTTCTGAGTATCCAAGATATCTTCAATAATTTCCTCGCGGGCACGCTCGATGGTTGCAATTGGATTGTCATTGAGGCGTAATAACATGCCTTGGCGTAAATTTAGCGGTACGGTAAATAATCGGTTGTGACTTAGATCGAGTTCCTCCAAATACCCTAGCTTACCTAAGCTCTCAGAGACATGTGTGATTTTGTTATGACTGAGATCTAACATGCCTAATCCCGCTAAATTTTTTATGCTGTCAGGTAACTGTGTTAGTTGATTCGTATGGGCGTTTAGAGTATCGAGGTTAATTAATCTGCCGATGCTATGAGGCAGCGCTCTGATCTGATTGTTGCTGATATCGAGAATTTCTAGATGTATGAGTTTGCCAATGCTGAAAGGTAAATATCTTAACTGATTCTGCTTGATTTCGAGAGATTCTAGGTTTTTAAGTTTACCTAGATTGTCTGGCAGATGTGTGATTTGATTATGATTGGCTTCTAAGATGTTCAGATTTCCTAAATTGACAATGCTTGCTGGTAATGCCTTTAGTTGATTGGTACCAATATAGAGCTCTTGTAAAGCTTCGAGCATGCCGATATGGTTGTCTAAAGTTTTCAGATGATTACTATGCAGATTTAAATATTCCAGGTTTTGTAAATATCCAATACCGTTAGGTAAGGTACTTAATAAATTATCACTGAGATTTAATTCTTTTAAATTGATTAGTTGCTGAATACTGTCTGATATCTCATGAATTTGATTATTATTTAGCTGTAGTTTTTGTAAATTCCGTAAGGTGTAAATCCCTCCTGGAATATGGTTGAGCGCATTAGACGATACATTCAACGACTGTAAATTTTGCAAATGGCTAACGGACTCAGGTAGATCTACTAGCCAATTAAGTCGGATATCAAGCTGCTTTAAATTTTGTAGTTTACCGATGCACTCTGGCAAGGTGGTCAGATGATTGTTGCTGAGATCGAGCTGCTCAAGCTGCACGAGATAAGCGATCTCTAGCGGTAAGGTTTTAATCTGCAAGCCATTGAGCGCAAGCTCTGGCATATTACTTGAAAATGCGCGTTGAATTCTTTGCACGGCGACTGCCCGTGCCTCACCTGGAGCGGTTTCACTGGCCCATTGATCTAAGCCTTGTTCTAACAATAAGGCTATCGATACATTATTTTCGTTAATAGGCCTTGATGT
>JBIKXM010000097.1:0-4880 GCA_044355755.1 Burkholderiaceae bacterium
TCTATCTTTTTTGCAAAAGCGGGCCGGTCAAAAATGGGTAAAAACTATTTATTATCAAGACCAGCTGGTGGCCAGTTTTCGATTTTACAGCCTAAAATTAAACCTCTAGACTCTAAAACTTCTTTAATCTCATTCAAAGACTTACGTCCCAAATTCGGCGTCTTTAGTAATTCATTCTCTGTACGCTGAACGAGATCTCCAATGTAGTAAATGTTTTCTGCTTTTAGACAGTTTGCAGAACGCACCGTCAATTCTAAATCATCCACTGGACGCAGTAGAATCGGATCAATTTCTGGGGCACGGACACTACCTGTCTCAAGCGGTACCTCATTACCTTCGAGCGCGGCAAACACTGATAACTGATCGCCTAAAATTCTCGCAGACTGACGAATCGCTTCCTCTGGCGAAATCACACCATTGGTCTCAATATTCATCACGAGTTTGTCCAAATCCGTACGCTGCTCAACACGTGCCGATTCAACAGCATAGCTAACACGACGAATTGGGCTGAAAGAAGCATCGAGCAAAATTCGTCCAATTGAGGTTGCATTATTTACACCATCAGCAAATTTACGAACATTACCCGTAACGTAGCCTCTGCCTTTTTCTACGTGGATTTGCATATCTAGCTTCCCACCACTAGATAAGCGCGCAATCACATGATTAGGGTTAATAATTTCAACATCGTGCGGCACATCCAAATCGGCTGCTGTGACTAATCCTTCTCCCTCTTTACGTAAACTAACTGTGACATCCTCACGGGAATGTAGTTTAAATACAATACCTTTTAAGTTTAGTAACAGATTAACTACGTCTTCTTGTACACCATCGATTGTTGAATATTCATGCAACACACCTGCAATAGTCACCTCGGTTGGCGCATATCCAGGCATAGAAGCTAATAAAACTCTGCGCAACGCATTGCCTAAAGTGTGACCATAACCCCTTTCAAAAGGCTCCATCACTATCTTTGCATGATTTTTACCAATTGGTTCAACAGAAATAATTTTAGGCTTAAGAAGTGCTTTTTCTTTTTGCATCAAGTTTCCTTTCGATACCTATCGCCCTTCGATAGACCGACCCACCGACCCGAAGGCCTTAATCTGTCAAGATAGACAGTTCAAAAATATAAGTTTTTTTATAATTTTGCGAGTTCATTTTATTTTTGAAAATAAAATGAACTTTTAAATTTTTCGTGATAATTTTAGCGCTAGCTATACTATCGAGAATAAAGCTCAACGATTAAACTTTCATTAATATCGCCCGCAATATCACTACGATCGGGTATCCGCTTAAAAACGCCTTGCATTTTGTCTGCATCAACCTCTGTCCAACTTGCAATGCCAGTTTGTTTTGCTAAAGAAAGCGACTCTTGAATACGAGTTTGTTTTTTCGCATTGTCGCGAACGGCAACAATATCCCCTGTTTTCACTCTAGCAGAGGGTATGTTCATTGACACACCATTAACCATAATGGCTTTATGGGACACTAATTGACGTGCTTCGGCACGGGTTGAACCAAATCCCATGCGATAGACCACATTATCCAGCCTAGATTCCAACAGCTGCAATAAGGTTTCCCCGGTATTTCCTTTTTTACGATCAGCCTCAGCAAAGTATTTGCGGAACTGCCGCTCTAATACGCCATAAATACGCTTAACTTTTTGTTTTTCGCGGAGCTGACCACCGTAATCAGAAGTACGTTGCCCAGAAGAACGTCCATGCTGACCTGGCTTGCTGTCTAACTTGCATTTATCTGCAAGAGGACGTCTCGCACTCTTTAAAAAAAGATCGGTTCCTTCTCGACGAGAAAGTTTTGCTTTTGCACCTCTATAACGTGCCACAATTATTTCCTTATATATAACGCTTTTTGTAAGCGGTCTAAATTAGTTTAGACAGTGGTCTTATAAACACTCTGAAAAACTGAATAGAAGAAATCTGCTATTTTTCCAGAACACAACTTTGATTAAATACGACGGCGCTTGGATGGCCGACAACCATTATGCGGCAACGGTGTCACATCGGCGATTTCGGTAATTTTGATCCCCAGTGCATTTAGCGCACGCACTGCTGACTCTCTACCTGGTCCAGGCCCTTTGATTCGCACTTGAAGATTTTTGATACCACATTCCTGCGCAGTTCTGCCTGCAACCTCTGCTGCAACCTGTGCCGCAAATGGTGTGGATTTTCTCGAACCCTTGAAACCTTGTCCACCTGAGGTTGCCCAAGAGAGTGCATTTCCTTGGCGATCTGTAATCGTGATGATGGTGTTGTTGAATGAAGCATGTACATGCGCTACACCATCAACAACATTTTTTTTAATTTTTTTACGACTACGTTGCGCTAGATTACTATTAGATTTGCTAGACATTTAGTTAAATTCCTTCTTCAATGCATTATTTTTTCAAAGCAATCCCTGCTTTACGCGGTCCTTTACGGGTTCTAGCATTGGTTCTAGTGCGCTGCCCTCTAACTGGCAATCCCCGTCGATGACGTAAACCACGGTAGCAGCCTAAATCCATTAGGCGCTTTATATTCATGGTTACTTCTCTGCGCAAGTCTCCTTCTATTACATACTTACCTACTTCGTCGCGAATTTTTTCTAACTCTGCGTCATTTAAGTCTTTGATTTTTTTTTCAAAAGGAATACTACATGTTTCGCAAATTTTTCGAGCGCGCGGACGCCCAATTCCAAAAATCGCTGTCAACCCAATATCTGTATGCTGATGATTTGGAATATTTACACCTGAAATACGTGCCATTTTAATTTTCCTTATTACCCTTGACGTTGTTTATGCCGTGGATCTGAAGAGCAGATAACACGAACAACGCCTTTACGCTTGATCACTTTGCATTTACGACAAATGCTTTTCACAGAAGCCATCACTTTCATTTATTTCCCTTTGAAATTAAATTTTACTTAGCCCTATAAATAATTCGCGCACGCGAAAGATCATACGGCGTTAATTCAACTGTAACTTTATCACCTGGTAAGATGCGAATATAGTTCATGCGCATTTTCCCAGATATATGTGCCAAAACATTATGACCGTTTTCTAATAGCACGCGAAAGGTAGCGTTTGGCAGATTCTCTAAAACCTCGCCTTGCATTTGAATAACATCATCTTTTGCCATTATATTTTTTGCTACTACCCTTAACGCAAAGGCAGAAGTCCTCCTTTAAAATTCGCCTTTTTTAATAAGGCCCCATATTGCTGGGACATTAAATAAGATTGAATTTGTGCCATAAAATCCATAGTGACTACCACCACAATTAACAGTGCAGTACCACCTAAGGAAAAAGGAATATTCCAACGCGAGACTAACAGCTCAGGTAACAAACAGACGAAAACCATGTACATCGCACCCACTAGTGTCAATCTTAGCAAGATGGTATCGATGTAGGATGAAGTCTGCTCTCCTGGACGGATACCAGGGACATAAGCACCGCTTTTTTTCAAGTTATCAGCTGTTTCTTTGCTATTAAATACTAAGGCGGTATAAAAGAAGCAAAAGAAAACTATTGCCGACGCATATAACAACATATACAGCGGCTGGCCATGCGCAAATGTTGCCGCAAAGTTTTTTATCAGCTGAATAAAATAGCTATTATTTTGATCGTTTGACGAAAACCAATTTGCTATTGAGACAGGAAAAAGAATAATTGAAGAGGCAAAAATAGGAGGAATCACGCCTGCCATATTCAACTTTAGCGGCAAATGGGAAGACTGACCACCATAAATCTTGTTTCCAACTTGTCTTTTCGCGTAATTAACTAAAATCCTGCGTTGCGCACGCTCAACAAATACGACAAAAGCCGTAACAAATAAGGCAACAAAAATAACGAACAAGGCCACTAGAGATGTCATTGCACCTGTACGCACCAACTCAAATAGGCCAGCTATCGCTGAAGGCAATCCTGCCACAATCCCGGAAAAGATAATGATGGAGATACCGTTACCTAATCCTCTCTCGGTAATCTGCTCACCCAACCACATCAAAAACATTGTGCCACTGACTAAGCTGATTACAACTGTAAGGGCCACCATGCTAGTTGAGCCGGGATATAAAATACCAACCTGAGAGCGCAATGCAAGAAACACCCCGATTGACTGAAAGATTGCCAAAGCAAGGGTAAGGTAGCGGGTATATTGCGTGATTTTCCTACTTCCATGCGCACCATCTTTTTTCAGTAATGCTAAGGAAGGCACCACCATTGCCAAGAGCTGCATCACGATAGATGCAGAAATGTAAGGCATAATCCCCAAAGCAAAGATCGAAAATCTAGATAAGGCTCCACCTGAAAACAGGTTGAACATACCTAAAATGCCTTCTTGTTGACTCTGGAAAAGTTTGGCTAATTGGCTTGGATCAACACCAGGAACAGTAATATGTGTTCCGACTCTAAATACAACTAAAGCCAACAATAGGAAAATTAGGCGAGAGTACAGATCGCCATATTTTCCCTGGGAAGAAAGGTGAGTTTTAATTGATGTCATAGAAAAACCAATTAAGCAACCGAGCCGCCTAACGCTTCAATTGCCTTTCTTGCGCCATCGGTAACCGCAAGACCTTTGAGATGCAAAGCTTTGTCCAGCACAGTTGCTTGCGAGTTCAAAACTTTAACTTTGACAGCACGCTGGCAAACTAATCCCAGCTCTTTTAGTAGCGCTATATCTATTTCTTTATCAGACAAAGCGCTCAAATTTTTCAATGAAATCTGTGCAGACAATGATTTTTTATGGGAGTAAAAGCCTCGCTTCGGCAAACGCCTGTAGAGAGGCATTTGTCCACCCTCGAAACCAACCTTATGAAACCCACCTGATCTAGATTTCTGTCCCTTATGACCGCGACCAGCTGTTTTTCCCAAACCAGAGCCAA
>JBIKXM010000098.1:0-4839 GCA_044355755.1 Burkholderiaceae bacterium
CCGGCAAAATAGTGTTTGCTGGACTCAATTCGAGTTATGGCTTAATGGCCGAAATTGACCACGGACAGGGTATCAGAACACGCTACGCGCATGCCCAGCGCTTTTTCGTGCAACCAGGTGATTTAGTGCGTGCTGGTCAACAAATTGGTACAGTAGGAAACAGTGGCCGTTCTACAGGTTCACATTTGCATTTTGAAATTCGTATCAATGGCATTGCACAAAACCCACAGAAATTTTTGGGTGAATCCCGCGTACACTTACTTGCTCGCTTACATTAACTTTAGTTTCTTCTTTTAACGACCCATGATTACCGGCATTTTTAAAAAAATTTTTGGCAGCCGTAATGACCGCCTGATTAAACAATATCGTAAAACCGTTGCCCAAATTAATGCATTAGAAGCAGAACTTGCTCAGTTATCTGAACAACAATTGCGGGATAAAACACAACATTTTAGAGCGCGGATTGCCGCCGGTGAAACTCTAGAAAGCTTATTGCCAGAAGCTTTTGCGGTCTGTCGTGAGGCCAGTAAGCGCGTCATGAATATGCGTCATTTCGATGTCCAGTTAATCGGAGGTATGGTTTTACATCAGGGCAAAATAGCCGAAATGCGCACGGGTGAAGGTAAAACCTTGACTGCAACCTTGGCGGTTTATCTCAATGCGCTATCTGGAAACGGGGTGCATGTCGTTACGGTAAATGACTATTTGGCCCAGCGTGATGCGGAGTGGATGGGGCGCCTGTATCAGTTTCTGGGGCTGAGTGTTGGGGTGAACCTGAGTAATATGGAGCATGCCGCGAAGCAGCAGGCTTATGCGGCGGATATTACCTATGGTACGAATAACGAGTTTGGTTTTGATTATCTGCGCGACAATATGGTGCATGACAGTGCGCAAAGAGTGCAGCGTAAATTGCACTATGCGATTGTCGATGAAGTCGATTCGATTTTGATCGATGAGGCGCGTACGCCGCTGATTATTTCCGGACAGGCCGAAGACCATACTGAGCTGTATAAGAAAATCAATGCCCTACCACGACATCTTGAGCGTCAGATAGGTGAAGAAAAAGTCGATGGCACAGGGGTTGAAAAGCCGGGTGACTATGTCGTGGATGAAAAATCACATCAGGTTTTCTTAACCGATTCCGGCCATGAAAAAGCGGAACAGTTGCTATTAGAGATTGGTTTGCTCAAAACGGGTGAATCTCTGTATACCGCCAATAATATTTCCTTATTGCATCATGTAAATGCCGCCTTACGTGCGCATACTTTATATCACCGTGATCAGCACTATGTTGTGCAAAATGGTGAAATTATTATCGTCGATGAATTCACTGGGCGTTTAATGCCCGGACGTCGGTGGTCAGAAGGCTTACATCAAGCGATTGAAGCTAAAGAAGGCGTATCGATTCAGAATGAAAATCAAACCCTCGCGACGATTACCTTCCAGAATTACTTCCGTATGTATAGCAAGTTATCGGGTATGACCGGTACGGCGGATACTGAGGCGTATGAGTTCCAAAACATTTATAACCTGGAAACAGTGATTATTCCAGCCAACCGCAAAAATCAGCGGATTGATCGGCATGATCAAATCTATAAAACTTCGCAAGAGCGTTATAGCGCGGTAATTCAAGATATTCGTGACTGTCATCAACGTGGGCAACCAGTTTTGGTGGGCACCACCTCAATCGAAAATTCCGAATTGCTGTCGCGCATGTTGGATCAAGAAAAATTGCCTCACCAAGTATTGAATGCAAAACAGCATGCACGTGAGGCAGAAGTGATTGCGCAAGCAGGTCGGCCCGGCATGATTACGATTGCCACGAATATGGCGGGTCGTGGTACCGACATAGTCTTGGGAGGCAATGTTGACAAACAAGCAGCCTTACTGGAGGCTGATGCTAATTTGTCAGATGCCGAGAAAAGTCAGCGCATCCAGAAACTTAAGGATGAATGGCAAAATCTACATGAGCAGGTTAAATTAGCCGGCGGTTTACATATCATCGGTACAGAACGCCATGAATCGCGTCGTATCGATAACCAATTACGCGGTCGTTCGGGTCGACAAGGCGACCCAGGTTCATCGCGTTTTTATTTGTCTTTAGACGATGCGCTTTTGCGAATTTTTGCCGGTGATCGACTCCGCTCAATTATGGATAGGCTGAAAATGCCTGAAGGTGAGGCTATTGAGGCACCGATGGTGAGCCGTGCGATTGAGTCTGCGCAACGTAAAGTTGAAGGACGTAATTTTGATATTCGTAAGCAGCTACTGCAATATGACGACGTCGCGAATGAGCAACGTAAAGAAATTTATGCGTTACGCAATGAAATTCTTGAGGCAGAACAAATCAGTGAGATGATTGCTAATCTGCGTCATAGCAGCCTGCTTAAAGAGTTTCGCCACTATATTGCAGAGGGGGCGATGGAGGAACAGTGGGAGATTGTTGGCCTACAGCATACCCTAAAGGAAAACTGGGCAATCGACATGCCGCTGGCCGCTATCATTGAGCAAGCTGAAGTATTAGAAGAGCAAGATCTATTTAACCAAATTAGCGAGGTTGTCGAGCAGGCTTATCAAGCGAAAGTCGCGTTTGCTGGTACGGCTTCATTTGCCGCATTTGAACGCTCAATTATGCTACAGAGTATTGATATCCACTGGCGCGAGCATTTGGCAACGCTTGATCATTTACGTCAGGGAATTCACCTAAGAGGGTATGCGCAAAAAGATCCAAAACAAGAATATAAGCGTGAAGCCTTTGAATTATTTGCGCAGTTATTGGAGACCGTAAAACAAGAAGTGACGCGCATCATCATGACGGTTCAACTCCAGTCGGTTGACGATCTAGAGCAGGCTACCGAAGCCATGGAGAGTGAGTTGGCAGTAGAGAACATTCAATATGCGCACCCGGGTAGTGATGAGCCAGAAACCACTGCTGATGCGGATACGGTACCAAACAAGCCATTGCATGCTGCGGCAAAAATTGGGCGAAATGAACCGTGTCCTTGTCAGTCAGGGAAAAAATATAAACATTGTCATGGACGATTAATCTAATCACAGACCTTGCATAGTCCTCGCGCCTAGCTTCCACATCATAAGGTGTATGCGCCACGATAGAGTTTTGGCCTACAGCGTCACGCTGATCTGGTCGACTCGGTTGATATGTCACACCATCGGGTAGAGCCCGAGTACTGCACCCTACAATATTGGGCTTGCGCAGTAGGCTATGCACTCATCTGCATCAGGAGTTTGAATATGCCCGTTAATTTGCCGCTACCGATAGCTGCACAACTTTTTCCTGTCCCTGGTATCCGTTTAGGTACCGCAGTATCCGGTATTCATAAAGCTGGACGTAGGGATACGCTTGTGATCGCGCTCGCCCCTAATAGTCGCGTTGCCGGCGTATTTACGCAGAATCGATTTTGTGCGGCACCCGTTACCGTGTGTCGACACCATTTAGCCCAGTCTGATGCAATTCGTGCACTAGTGGTAAATACGGGGAATGCAAATGCAGGTACCGGTGAGACGGGTATCGAACATGCCCAGCAAACCTGTACGGCGTTAGCTGGATTGCTTGCGTTACAGCCGCAGCAAGTTTTACCTTTTTCAACCGGTGTGATACTCGAGCCCTTACCTGTAAATAAACTGATTCATGCGTTGCCGCAAACCCTATCTGACTTATCAGAAAACAATTGGTTGGTTGCGGCACAAGCGATTATGACAACCGATACCCAGCCTAAAGCAGCATCACGGCGCATTGACATTGCTGGGCAGACGATTACGCTGACTGGTATCAGCAAAGGTGCCGGTATGATCAGACCCAATATGGCAACCATGTTGGCGTTTATTGCAACCGATGCCAATATTGCACAACCTTTATTGCAGCGCTTGGTGAAACAAATCGCCGACGAATCATTTAACTGTGTTTCGGTAGATGGTGATACCTCAACCAATGATTCATTTGTATTAATGGCGAGCGGTATGACTCAGGTGCCGGTGTTCAAGACCGAACAGGATGCTGGTTACGCTACCTTATATAGCGCTTTACGGAGTTTGGCTCAAGAATTGGCGCAGATGATTGTGCGAGATGGTGAGGGCGCTACTAAATTTATCGAAATTAAAGTCAGTGAAGGCAAAAACATCAGCGAGTGTCGGCAGATTGCTTACGCGATCGCCCATTCGCCTTTAGTCAAAACCGCTTTTTTTGCGAGCGATCCTAATCTGGGGCGTATCTTGGCAGCGATTGGCTATGCGGGGGTTGATGATTTACAGGTCGCACAAGTTAATTTATGGTTGAACGATGTGCAGGTGGTGCAACACGGGGCACGCTATGCGCAATATCACGAGGCTGATGGGCAGCGTGTCATGCAACACAGTGAAATTACCATGCACATTACCCTAGGACGCGGTCAAGCGCAGGCCAGTATTTGGACGTGTGATTTATCACATGAGTATGTAGCAATCAATGCCGATTATCGTTCTTAATTCCAATCCCATTTGATTCGTATAACTTTGTCGGCTGCGCTACTCCTCGCCGTATTGATGCGCCGGAACGTCAGTGCCAAGGAAAGGGCACAGTGTAGGCGCATCTTAAGATCTGCTCCGCTGTGCTGCTTCACTGGTACAACGCTACGCAGATCATACTGTCTCGTCGTTGCTCGCTCGCCTTCGCGCTCTACTTTTGAACTGGAATTGGAATAAAAAGTTATGTCTGATTTAAATCAACGCCTATTGCAATTCTTAGACCGTATTGAGTCTTATCTTCCCCCTGTCCAAAATGAAATGCTTTGGCAAACTCATGCCTTGCGTTGGTGTAAG
The DNA here is from genome assembly GCA_044355755.1 of Burkholderiaceae bacterium. Taxonomy (GTDB): domain Bacteria; phylum Pseudomonadota; class Gammaproteobacteria; order Burkholderiales; family Burkholderiaceae; genus JADYYQ01. The sequence continues at coordinate 4,816 of JBIKXM010000098.1, forward strand.
CGTAAAGGTCCGCTGGGAGAATGC
>JBIKXM010000099.1:0-4828 GCA_044355755.1 Burkholderiaceae bacterium
AGGCAGAAGTAGATTCACTGATAGTCGTGCTTAACGAAAAACTGTTTGAAGTCATGGGTGACGATGCCGAGATGGATAAATGCTTCGAGTGTGCCGATGACGTACTACATAATGCGGTGGCTGGTATTGCAGAAATTATCAATATCGAAGGTTTAGTTAACGTTGACTTTGAGGATGTTAAAACCGTTATGGGAGAGCAGGGCAAAGCCATGATGGGAACGGCCACGGTAGCAGGTGTAGATCGTGCCCGTATTGCCGCCGAGCAAGCTGTCGCTAGCCCATTGCTAGAAGGTGTTGATTTGTCTGGTGCACGCGGTGTGCTGGTCAATATCACCGCTAATCGCTCCCTCAAACTATCAGAAACCAAAGAAGTCATGAATACCATCCGTAGCTATGCCGCGGATGACGCGACGGTCATTTTTGGTACGGTTTATGACGAAAGCATGGGTGACGCGATGCGGGTTACGGTAGTCGCAACTGGTCTGAGTAAGTCAACCGCTAAAACTAAACAAAAACCGGAACTGGTCAGCTGGCCCATGACTGGCACACATGGTGCTTCGGGGATGCGAGTGACGCATACTGTATCGAGTGATCCCAGCAGAGATTACAATGACTTAGAAATGCCTGCCGTGTGGCGTAATACCCGCGAAAGTGCATCCGCGCATGTCGCGGCATTGCAGGAAAAAGGCGTCGATACGTACGACATTCCAGCTTTTTTGCGTAAGCAAGCTGACTGATTCTATGGCCATGACAACAATAGAAACAATATCAGCCAAGCGGGAATGACATTATTTAATAGCAACTTGAATTTTAAGAAGAGGATATCAATGATCAAAGCAGGTGAACGTTTGCCCGAATTGAAATTACAAGAATTCGTGGAGACCGAAAGTGAAGGGTGCAGCATTGGCCCTAACCCTTTCGCGCTTGATGAGCACAGTCACAACAAAAAAATTGTTATATTCGGCTTGCCTGGTGCGTATACGCCAACTTGTTCGGCACAGCATGTACCAGGTTATATACAACATCATCAAGCGTTGCAGGCGAAAGGCATCGATGAAGTCTGGTGTGTTTCCGTCAATGACGCTTTTGTGATGGGGGCTTGGGGACGTGAGCAGAAGGTTGGCAATAAAGTGCGCATGCTGGCGGATGGTAATGCGGAATTTACAAAAAAAATAGGTCTGGAAATGGACCTCGCAAAATACGGCATGGGTTTACGTTCGCAACGTTACGCAATGTTAGTAGAAAATGGTATAGTCAAGTCGCTATGGGTCGAGGCGCCCGGAAAATTTGAAGTCAGTAGCGCAGAAGCCGTACTTAAACAACTTTAACTATCAATATGCTGAAGCAACGAACGCTGAAATCGATTATTAAAACCGTTGGGATAGGCCTACATTCGGGTCGTCGAGTCACATTGACCCTGCGCCCGGCGCCCCCTGATACAGGCTTAGTGTTTACTCGTATCGATATTAATCCGCCAACCGAGATCGTAGCTTCAGCACTCTCGGTGGGCGACACACGTCTAGCTTCAGTACTACAAAAAGATAAGGTGCGGGTTTCCACCGTAGAGCATTTGCTTTCTGCGTGTGCAGGTTTGGGTATCGACAACCTATACATTGACCTGGATGCAGAAGAAGTGCCGATTATGGATGGCAGCGCCGCCTCTTTTGTGTTTCTATTGCAGTCGGCAGGCATTGAAGAACAAACTACAGCCAAAAAATTTATTCGCGTTTTAGAGCCAGTCGAGGTGCGTGATGGCGATAAATTTGCACGCTTAGACCCTTATGTTGGTTTTAAGTTAAATTTTACGATTGACTTCAAACATCCTGCGGTTGATAAAACTGGACAAACCTTAGAAATAGATTTTGCCGATACCAGCTATATACGTGAAATTGCGCGTGCGCGTACTTTTGGCTTTGCTTCTGAAGTAGAAATGCTCAGAGAGATAGGATTAGCCAGAGGCGGCAGTCTGGATAACGCGATTGTTTTGGATGAGCACCGCATTTTAAATAACCAAGAATTACGCTATAGCGATGAATTTGTGCGACACAAAATGCTCGATGCAATTGGTGATTTATATCTGATTGGTCATCCTTTAATTGCCGCTTATACCGCATTTAAATCAGGCCATGCGCTGAATAACCAATTACTGCGTGCCTTGCTAGCCAATCAAGCGGCTTACGAGATTGTTACCTTTGAACAAGAGATCCAAGAAAAAATTGCGTCAACTTTTTCCTATCCCTTATTTACCGGGATCTAGGGTGCGTACTGACGCGATAAGATTGACGCCAAATTGGATTTGCTAAACATCGTTACCCCTTACCTAATATGCTGACAACATTACACGTTACCCATGATGCACGTGGAATTGCAACGATTACGCTGAATCGTCCGGAAAGACGCAATGCTTTTGACGAAGTGATGATTCAAGAGTTGGCGACGACTTTTAACAAAATAAATAGCGATACTTGCGTACGTGCGATTGTCATCGCGGCCAGTGGTGATTGTTTCTGTGCGGGGGCGGATATCAGTTGGATGCAACGCGCAGCCAATCAAAGCGAAGCCGCAAATCTGGATGATGCACGACGTTTTGCGACAATGATGGCGCTGATACAGAACTCAAGTAAGCCAGTGATTGCTCGGGTGCAAGGTGCAGCGTTTGGTGGCGGTGTGGGCTTGATTTGTGCTGCTGACATCGTGGTTGCGAGTCGAACCGCGCGTTTCTCGGTCAGCGAAGCGAAGCTCGGTATTCTGCCGGCCGTGATCGGGCCTTATCTTATTCAAGCGGTTGGCAAACGTCAAGCAGTCCATTTGGCGCTAACCGCAGCACCGATTGATGCCGATGCGGCACTGGCGATCGGGTTAGTGCATCAAGTCGTTGATGCTACGCAATTAGATAACGCTATGGGTGCAACGCTTGATGAAATATTAAAAAATGGCCCAATGGCCTTAGCAGAAATTAAACAACTGTTTAGCCAACTCGGTTACGGCCCAATTGATGAACACACGCGAGAATTGACCGCACAGACAATTAGTCGTGTGCGGACCTCATCAGAGGCACGTATTGGGTTTTCAGCCTTTCTAGAGAAACGCTTGCCAAGATGGACAGCGACCTCCGAAGTTCAAACATCCACTGAAACGTAGGAGCCCGGTTTTAGGGTTTAGGTCGGGCGCTTAGAAATCATTAAATTATCCGAATGCAATTCGTCTGCAATCACATCTTTTAGCCCGACAATTCGTTCTTTATCTAGCTCAATGCTGAGATAAACCTCTTTTCCCGCCGTTTCCTGGGTAGCACGCGCGCGTAGCGCTGCTAGGCTATCTATTTTAAAGCTAGGATCGAATGACAATTTATCTCCATTCTCACCAGCCTGAAAATCTCTAATATATAGATTGCCGGTTTTAGCAGAAATGTGAAAAGTGTCCCGTCCTGCATCCCCAGTAACATCATCCATATTGGGGCTGCTACCTAAGTCAAAATAATTATCAGCCTGGTTGCCATAGACGACGTCATCACCTGAGCCGGTTTTGATATTTTCAATTAAATAATCGTCGGCATGCGTCGGCATCAATGGTTGATATAAATTACCTTTCGCCTGAATTTGAGTCTGATAGCGGTTACTGGCCTTAGCTAAGGCAGCTTTATTAAAAGTAGTAGCTTGTCCTGGGCGTAAATCTACCTCCACATCCGTATTGAATGCAGAAAAATCATAGATATCTATACCGCTTGAATCAACCCAAGTAAGTTGAATATGTCCATCACCTAAATGTACACTTTGACCTCGTGTTTCACAGTTGGGTATGGTTACTTCTGAATAATCACCGCTACCTTCAGAGTCACCGCTAGATTCATCATTTCGTACCGTAGCTTGATTTAATGCTTGGCAGCGTCGATCTAATATTTCTACCCAACGATTCGAGGTGAATCGATAAGTCGTATCGCCAGACAAAGGATTTGTTTGCTGAATATCCTCAGTTAATCGTTGTGTATGATTGGATTGCTCGCAGGCAATATTTTCTGCAATGAAGTTCACTGCGCCATAATCGAATGGTTGTAAAGACTGGGGATACTGAGTTGTCTCTAATTCTTGAGGGGAAGGCTGGGTGAGCAATGGATAGGCAGATCGAATCATGATGGTATTTTCTTTAGCATACTGATTCGGAGATTGGCAGCTTAGCTCTTTACGCCCAACTGGTAAATAACCAAAATATCTCTCGTAGCACGGCTCAAGTTGATCAGTTAACCCTATCGTATGCAGTAATTCGTGGAGTACCGTGTTATGGTACAAATCACCTTTTTGTAAAACAGTATCATTTGCCTGTCGTGTAGAGTTGAGTATCAGGTTATCGAATAACACAATTACCTTTTTCGCGTTTTTGCGATTAAATGCCTCTATTTGCTCTTCTAAATCTCGCTTTGAGGTAAAAGATCGATAGAGATTCGACAAAAAATCATCAGCATCACCGTAAGTTAAACCATAAGCATTTAAATTAGTTAGATTGCTATTAATAAATATAATATCTGCTTCATTTTCATTAGCGACTTGGCTAAATTGAAATGGTGTGTTCTTATTTAGTGCCGTCACGGCCTCGTGGATGGCTGTTTGAGCTTGTGCTGTTGGCGCTTGATAATCAAGAGTATCAATAGTATCAAGGGTAGGCAAAGAGTATTCCTGATATAACGAAGATACCCCATTTTTTACCAGATCTATCACTTGAGTATTATTCCCAATATACATACAGTATTTAAGATTAAGCGAAGTTGGCCAATTTATCTTAGGTAATAGCAGTGCGTCAATTTCATTGATGCCCGAAAAAGGCGTTAATTTAG
>JBIKXM010000207.1:0-3244 GCA_044355755.1 Burkholderiaceae bacterium
CACGACTCGCACTCATCGAAACCTGCATCACCAGGACGTAGATTACATACAAGTCCCACTACTTCCATATTGGGTTCTACCCTAAGCGCTGTCGCTTCGTTATCTTTTTGTGCATGTGGCACGGCATTTAAACCACCGGCCTTCACGGTCGATTTTTCAACGTGCGTAGCGGATAACGTGCGTAAGTAATAGGTGGTTTTTAATCCGCGTAGCCAAGCCAGTTTGTAGGTCTCGTCTAATTTTTTACCTGACGCGCCGGCCATATAGATATTGAGTGATTGCGCTTGATCAATCCATTTTTGTCGGCGTGAGGCCGCCTCGACTAACCACGCCGGATCGACTTCAAAAGCGGTCGCATAAAGTGTTTTGAGGGACTGTGGCACGCGCTCGATACGCGCCAAGCTACCATCAAAATACTTTAAGTCCGCAATCATCACATCATCCCAAAGCTGATGTGCTTTCAGATCATGCACCAGATATTGATTAATAACGGTGAACTCGCCGGATAAGTTGGATTTGACATAAAGATTCTGATAAGTCGGCTCAATTGATGCAGAAACACCAACAATATTGGAAATCGTCGCTGTCGGCGCGATTGCTACGCAATTTGAATTACGCATGCCATATTGTTGGATTCGCGCCCGAACCTGGGCCCAATCCATCGTGCTGGAAGTATCTACTTCCACATACCCACCGCGCTGTTCAGCTAACAGCTTGAGCGAATCCTGCGGCAGAATGCCACGCTCCCATAAAGACCCTTTGTAGCTAGCGTAGCAACCCCGCTCTTCGGCTAATTCTGTTGAAGCTAAGTAAGCGTAATAACAGACGGCTTCCATTGAGGTATCGGCAAATTGCAGCGCTTCTTGGGAGGCATACGGAATGCGTAACTGGTGTAAGCAATCCTGAAAACCCATTATTCCTAAACCGACTGGGCGATGTCTTTGATTGGAAAGGCGCGCTTTTTTGACGGCATAGTAGTTAATATCGATGACGTTATCGAGCATACGCATCGCGGTACGTATGGTTTTCGCTAATTTTTCGTGATCCAGTACATATTGCCCCTGTTGATCACGCTTTAGATGAGCCACTAAATTAACTGAACCAAGATTGCAGACAGCAATTTCTTCGGCATTGGTATTCAATGTAATTTCTGTACATAGATTGGAGGAATGCACCACACCAATATGTTGCTGAGGGCTACGAATATTGCAGGGATCTTTGAAAGTAATCCAAGGATGGCCTGTTTCAAACAGCATACCCAACATTTTGCGCCACAGCTGTAAAGCCGACACTTTTTTGAATAATGTGATTTCACCCCGTGCCGCACGAGCTTCATAGTCTAAGTAAGCTTGTTCAAACGCTGTACCAAATTTTTCATGTAGATCAGGACAGGACGAAGGCGAAAACAGGGTCCATTCGCCACCTTCGATGACCCGCTTCATAAATAGATCAGGAATCCAATTGGCTGTATTCATGTCATGTGTACGGCGACGGTCATCCCCGGTATTTTTACGTAACTCCAGGAATTCTTCGATGTCTAAATGCCATGTTTCAAGATAAGCGCACACCGCACCTTTACGCTTTCCGCCCTGGTTGACCGCTACTGCCGTATCATTCACTACTTTTAAGAAGGGCACAACGCCTTGGCTTTTACCGTTTGTACCTTTGATATGTGAGCCCAATGCACGCACACTGCTCCAATCATTACCCAGACCACCGGCAAACTTCGACAGCAACGCATTTTCTTTCAATGCTTCATAAATACCGTCCAGATCATCGGGAACAGTGGTTAGATAACATGACGAGAGTTGCGAGCGTCGTGTGCCCGCGTTAAACAAAGTCGGCGTACTAGACATAAAGTCAAACGAAGAGAGCACGTGATAAAACTGAATAGCGCGCGCCTCACGTTGCGTTTCATTCAGTGCCAAGCCCATGGCAACACGCATAAAAAAGGCCTGTGGCATTTCAATGCGGCGCTCATTAATATGCAAGAAATAACGGTCATATAAGGTCTGCAATCCCAGATAATTAAATTGCAAATCTCGCTCAGGAGACAATGCTTGTCCCAATTTCACCAAGTCAAACTGGAGCAATTGCTCATCAAGCAATTCGGCTGTCACACCTTGCTGTATAAATTGTTGGAAATACGCTGGATAGCGCACGGCCATCTCTTCCTGGGTCACCTCCTCACCCAAAATCTCATGTCTGATGGTATGCATTAAAAGCCGTGCACTGACCTGGCTATATGCCGGATCCCGTTCAATTAAAGTACGAGTCGCCAAGATCGCAGAGTCATAGACTTGTTCTAGCGGAATCCCATCGTACAAATTCTTCAATGTTTCACGCAAAATATGCGCATGGTCTAACTGGAGCACTTGCGTGTCTTGCACCACATGACAAGCTGAAACGAGTACATGTTTCAGTTTATCGATATCTAGTGGCACGACTCGACCATTTTCAGTCACCGTAATCGGTTGCGCCGCCTTATCCGTAGGTAGGGCTTGTGCTGCTAAGGCACGCTCCTGTGCTCGCCGCTCACGGTACAACACATAAGCACGCGCCACGTTATGCTCGCCTGCACGCATCAAGGCAAGCTCTACTTGGTCTTGTATATCTTCGATATGAAAAGTGCCACCATGTGGTCGACTGCGTAATAATGCACGCACCACATTTTGCGTCAGTTGCTCGACTAACTCACGTACTCGTGCGGAAACCCCACTATTGTCGCCATCTACAGCTAAGAAGGCTTTACTCATGGCAACAGAAATCTTGGTGGGTTCAAAATTGACTACAGAACCATTACGACGAATTATTTTGTAATCTGAAAAATTAATATTCAGCATAGATAAGAATGTTGTAGAAACTTTTTCTTCTAAATTTATGGAAAGATTTGAATAATCAGCGTGAGACAAATTTTGAGGCTGCATAAATGGTCTCCAGGATTGCGTTAAAAATAGAAAAATCACTATGACCACAGCATATTGTGTCAGATCATGTTTAGTGACACTAAGTATAGTATATTTCTAAAAAATTTTGACAAAAAAGTATCCTATTACGGATCGCTTATCCATCGAAAAAGGCTTTAAATTTTATGTAATAAAACACCGAAAACAAAAAATATGGCAAGCTCGACGCCAGCCATCGATTAAGTTCTGAAAATGATAGATTTATTATCTTGCTTGGGCGTGTGCTGAGCTACAGTATGAATAACTGCCGACAATCACAGCCTCTGACTGAGGAATAT
>JBIKXM010000100.1:0-4814 GCA_044355755.1 Burkholderiaceae bacterium
AAACGCTTTTACAAGGAAAGGAGATCTGGAATAGTAAAATCACCAACCTAAACAACTTTATCTAATCTGACAGACACCTCTACAAAATATCCGGGTGTCCGATCATGTTTGAACTTCTACATCTAATTGATTCACTTTCATTTGGATAGTGCGAATGCGTTGGTTAAGTTCTTTCACCGATTGTTGGCGACGTGTGACATCTTCGTCTTCTAATGCGCGTTTACGTTCTTGATAAAGCGCCTTGATGGATTTATTAGCTTGTTTATAGAGCGTGAGTTGACGTTCGACATCATGATGGGTTTCATCAAATTCATCTAAGCGGCCTTGTTCTCGTGCATAGTCACGTTCGTTTTTGAGTTTTTGTAAGGAGTCCAGTTTCTCTCTAAAACGCACCATGTCATAACTGATTGATTTAGAAGAAAATGCTTGAGCGAGAGGTACATCAGACAAGCTGATTTCTGCCTCAGCTTTTTCACCAAGTAATTGCATAGCCCGTACGGCTTCCATTGCGCCACCGCCACCATAAGCACGTAATAGAAAAGCTAAGGTTTCAGGGTAGACATCGATGCCTGTAGCTTCATAAATCGATTTAGCCGCTTGTTTAAATAGCAGCGAGGTCTGCGGCCAGGCTTGGGTAATCTTGAGTTTGTTGCCCGTCCATTCATCAGGTTTATGAATTGGGGAGCCTTGTCCGGTTTTGTTCATCGCCAACTGTAATAGCGGTTTCGCAATCGTTGGCATAAATTGTTGCATCGCCCAGCCAGCCAAATCTTTGCTTGGGTTAATATCAACTGGCTCGAATGGGCTGAAATTAGACAGCAAAGCTTCTTTGGCGACATTGCCAACAAACTCACCGGTATCGTCCACACCATCCATTAAGCGATGTAGGGCAGCCGCTAGCGTTAAGCTAATCCTTCCAAAGCCAAAGCCCACTGGAAATTTCCAACCTTTATTTTCAGGATCCTCTGCATCAATTAAGGTTAAAAATCGGCCCGATTGCGAAAGTGGGACTTTGTTTAATTTATCGATGCCATCGTCATCTTCACCGCTCATCGCTTTGAGGGCGCCATATAACCCATACATCAGGGCAAAGTGCGCCAGCATGACCATTGCCCCTTGTGGTGTTCTTAAGGCTTGTGCCATGCGGCGAGCATCAAAAAGTGCCGGGCCAGCAAAAGCATACAGCGCGCCTAATTGGCGACCCAACTTACCTTTTATTTCAAAATTCATCGTGTTCTTGGTATAGAGCGCTGCATCTTTTTCTACCATACCGGAATCAACGAGTCCTTTAAACAACGCCACACGCGAGGACATTTCCATATGGGCATTGACGCGATCAATAAAATCACCAACCTTGGTTGCTGCCGCTTTCATTTTGTAACGGCTATCAGCACCGATCATCTGTGCGAAGTTGTCCTCGAGATTGCGCATGACATCATCTTTGAATAGATCGGAGTACATCGTAGCACCACCGAGCTTTTCGTATTTCTCACGCCACTGGCTATATTCGCTATTAGGATTATTTTTCCATTGCGAGGAATAACGTAAGTTATTAGCGACGACTTTGCGTAAGGTCGCAGCACGATCAGCAACAGGGGCATCGGCAAGCAAGAAAGATACTTGCGACTGTGCATCACGCAATTTATTCATTAAGGGAAAGATGGGGTTGTAGCGGGTATAGATTGCAGACAGTAAACGTGTCGCTTTGGCTGGCAGTGCAAATAATCCGTCCACTACACCGCGATCAGCACCTTTTAACGCATCCAATATTTTTTTGTTGCCGATATGGACGACTGTCGTTTGATTGCCTTCACGCAGCACCAACGCATCAGGTGACATCGCTGCGCTAGGTTTTACCCGCTCATGTACCATGCCATCGCTACCCACATATTTTTCAAAAATTTCTTTATGCCCGACTTCATTGATCTTAGCTCGCACCAGTCCTTTAGCCGTAGAATTGGCTTTGACCCAGGTCACAAAGTCACGCTTAAACTGTTGCATACCCGCCCGTTGTATCGCGGTCTGTGTTGTCTCCAGGACATTTTGTAAAACGTTATCGGCTAGCGTGCCAGAACGCCCCATTGCTTTTTTATCTTGGCTGGCTTTAAGGCTTTTGCCCGCAGCACCAGAACCAGCAGCAGCGCTAAAACTATCTTCTGCTTCATTCGGGTCGCCAAATAACGGTACATACCATTGATAGGCTGGGCGAGCAGCTTCCATCTCAGAGGTGAGTAGTCCGGCATCACGCAAGGTTTGATCCCGATAATCCAGCATCGGTTTTAAATGATCGCTGTATATTTTTTCGTATAGCTCAATCAACCCTGGTGCAGCACTGCGCAGGTCGCGCTCAATGGCGTTGATCTCTGCATCGCTACGACCAGAACCCGCCAGGTCTTTACCTTGGGTTTTGCGTGCGATTTCTTGATTACGCTCGCGGCCATGTTTAATTAAATTACCGACCGTGCCAAGATCGGTAAGAAATTGTCGCCAGCCGTGGGTTTTATACCAATCCATTTTTTTAAATGATTGATTCCACGATTGGCGTAATGCTTCCATCATCGGGTCAATTTTTTGTGTCTCAAAATCATGGACTGTTTTTTGTGTGGCCGCTTCAAATGTGCGTAAGGTATGGAGAAATTGTTTTCCCTCTGCAGTATTACCTGAGCGACGTACTATCTGTTCGAGTGGATTGCGGTCATCAAAGATTTGTGTCACGGCATCTTCTAGCCACTTTGGCTGCGGTGTTGTGCCGCCTTCGGAGAGCAATGTTTTGGCAGAGGTTTTAATTTGAGCACGGTTTTTTGATAGTGCACGAATCCGTTCTTTGATAGTTGGTGCATGTTTAGCAAGAGGAATTACGGTACGCGCAGCTGTACCTGCGCGAGAAAATTGCGCTTTGGATTGTTCATCTGTGTTGTTTAATTGGTCTGCAGATGAAGTCTGATCTTTTTCTTTATCTACTGCCCCTTGCACAATACTTTGGCTCTTGGTGCTTAAAAAGCGCTGTGTGTCTCGTAGCAACCCCGCGACTTCGGCATCAGTGACATCACCCTTGATCAAACCGTGACGCTTTAGAAATTGCCGCACGCCATTTAGCACACGCCGCACAATGCTGTTATGTAAATTGCGTTCAGCCATCAGTGCGATGATTTCTTTGGCGCGTGTTTCTGAATCTAAGTTAGGTTGTGTGCGATCTACTTGGGCAGCTATTTTTTTAAATGTTTTATTACCGAGTCGTTCTGCTGTCGCCACCTTGCTAGCTAAATCACGCATGGCTTTCTGCCCGACCATATTTTCTAAACCATAGTGACCAATCAACTCATGCCGTGCCACTTCCAGCGCACGTGCTGGATTTTTAATATTTTCTGCAATCAAGGCCACACGGTTTGTTTTAGGGTCAAAGAACCCTTCAATATCAGCTGCCTGTGCTTGCTCGGCTTGTTGACGCAAATGTGCGGGGGCATCGGTTAAGCTTGGGTAGATGTCTACATTGTGGTTGTAGGTGTCGTTGGCAATGGCTTGGCGTAGGGTGTCGACAGCGATACCCTGGCTGACTATTTTATTTTCAGTCAGGTTTGGCTCGCTAGAAACAGAAAACCCCTCGCGTGGAGGGGCTTTGTTCTCAGAGGTTGAATTTTCAGGTGCTGGTCGACTGAAATTTACCGCCTGTTTTGTTTCTATATCTTCTGATGTGTTGGTCAGTGGATCAGGTGTTTTCGGGTCAATAATATCCGTTGCTATTTTTGACTCTAGGTTTTCTTGCGCAGTCGCATCCATTGTTTGCATCGCTGACTGTGCGCGATCTTGTTGAGCCTGACGCACATCACTCGTCAATCCTGTTTCTATTGCTTGGCGCTGGGCAACGCGTGCAGCCGCACTTTGCGCATAGGTTTGTTGCTGCGCTTGTCCTATCGCATTGGCAACAATGGCACCGGATGGGTCAATCGATGTAGGTGATGGCAATGCTGGCGCAATCGGTGGAGATTCAAGCTGCCGTACCTGGGCGCGTTGTTCTATACGCTTAAATAATGCTGCCGCCGCACGGCCAAGTGAGTTTTTCTGCCGCGCGGTTTCTTCCAACGAACCATTACGTAGATCAGCATCTAAGTGACGCGCAATGTAATCGCGGTTAATGATTTTTGGTAATCCCGCTAACACGTCGGTAACATCTTCAGGCTCAATATTGTAGGCCGACTCGGCTGTGAAATTTTGTTGCGCTGTGGGTGCAACTTCCATCGCTGGCGGTGCAGGTAAGGCTAAAGGTTTTGCATCTAGCGGCATTTGTGTTGTAGCGCTCGTAGTTATATCTGGTGCTGCCTGGGTCGTTGTATTTGCCGTTTTGCCTCGATGTCCACCGACGGCTGCCCCAGCAATACCGCCTAATACGCCTTCACTTGCCGCATTCAGTAAAACATCCTCGCTAAGCGCCTGACCGGGTAGTCCACGTCTGACACCATAGTTAGTCGCCAATTGCTCAATCCCACCCTGGGCCGCTTCTTGCGCTGTTTCAGCGAGTGCTGTACCGAGTCTGCCTGAGCGTGTTGGTAATCCCGCTAAAGCGCGTTCGACTCCGAATCGCCCGGCAACACCACCAATGGCAGCAGCGCTTGCAAGCTCTGGAAGATTGCGTGTTAAGTTCGCACCAATCACTTCTTTAGCCCGAGCCTCGGTCATTGTCTGCCGTAATTGTGCGTATTCAGGACTGGCTGCCATTAAGAACCCGTCTTGAAAAAAGTTGTATGAGAGAATCAAGCGGTTGAAAAGAGAAGTGAGAGAAGGACAAGATGTACCCGAGCAGTTTAAAAGACAAAGAA
>JBIKXM010000101.1:0-4809 GCA_044355755.1 Burkholderiaceae bacterium
CACGGTTCGATAAATTGAAGCGAAATTATCAGAGTACCGTTGCTATGGCATGTGTACTCTTATGGTTACCTATGTGAAACGTCAACAGACCCTAGTAAAAAGTAAAGCGCAATACCAGCAATCGCAAACGGGCGTAAATCGTCAATCCAAGTTTGGGTCAAATGTTGATACTGACTCAATGCATCTTGCACCCCTATTTGTAAGCTCCTTGCAATTGCCATATCTACTCCTGTCAAGAAGCGGTGGGTGATTTTTCTTTCACCCAGTTACGCCGTTGCGCGACTCGTTCGAGTAGGAGCGGCATCCATGCCTGGGGATCATCACCAACTTGGGCACGAATATCATCGAGTAGCTGCACGTTATCGGTTGATCCTGACAATATGATTAACTGCTGTTGCATGTCACTAAGATCTAATTTAACAATAGCGCTACGTTGCCCTTGTTTTACCAGAAACATCCGTCCTTCTTCCGGTAAATTACGAATGACATTGAACTCTTGTGGTGTCAGCTTGAAACCTTTGACATAGTCGTCATAATCAGCACGCGGGTTGGGCAAGAACAGTAAGGTAACGCTCTGTTCAACCATAGTTTTACCGATGCGGTGAGCCAGTACATCACTCGGACTCTGTGTCACAAAGATACCTAAACCATTTTCTTTGCGAATCGTTTTTTGTTTGTTCAAGGCAAAATCACTAAACACTTCGTCCATCAATGGCTTCCAAAACTCTTCCATGACATAGATAAAGGGTGTGCCATCTATTAAGGTTTGTGTCGCATGCAATAGCATCAGCATGATGACGGGACGTATTTCAGCATCATCTAGAAACTCGGTATAGTCAAAGCCAAATTTCCGACTGCTCGCTAACGCCAAGGTATCACTCGGGTTATCGACAACCCAACCTAACGGACCGTTACCGACCCATTTTTTTAGACGTAAGCGTAAACTATGCTCGCCGATATTCGGCAGGCTCTGATCAACTGCAGCCAAACGTCGCAAAGGGAACGGTAAACTGAATACCGTGGCTACTGCTTGACTGATTTCTTGGCGCTCACGTGGCGTCAGTTCTTGATGTTTCATCTTCACACACTGCATCACAACTTGTTCGCATAATGTGCGAGTGGCTTCTGTATCCGGCCACTGAAATGGATTAATACCAGTAGGTTCACCACGTCTAAAGGTGGTGTATTTACCGCCCATGGCACGAATTGCGATTTCCATGCCCCGATCTTTATCAAAAGCTACTATTCGTGGATTAAAACGATCACTCTGCGCTAATAAAAAGGTAATGACGGTTGTCTTCCCTACCCCTGTCGAGCCCAGCACAGAGGTATTCCCGGGATATTTTTCATCCGTGGTGTCCCGGTCTTCTGGACTCGCATGAAAATTAAAGTAATATGGCTGTCCACTCGGAGTTTTCAGTAATGACAAGGCACTACCCCACGGGTTACCGTCACGTTTGCCCACGGAAAAATTATGTAAAGGACTCAAGCAAGCAAAGTTATAGCTGGTAATCGACGCCTCACGCGGACGCATCGCCCAATTTCCAGGCAGCTGGGCAAACCAAGCACATTCGGGTACGACATCAATTACCGCCATTTTGAAACCAGGCTCATCGAATGTTGCCCGCGCCTCAGCCAGATGCTTGGCTGTCTGCTCTAAGGTATCCCCAAATACCGCTAGGCTGTAATGGTATTCACCCATTTCAATCAAACCACTTTGCAGATGATCGGCCGCCAAATCCATTTCAGCAATTTCACTCTGACTCGCATCTTCACTGGAAATTAACTGCCCACGCTGACGCTCCAGGGCAGCGATGGCGTCGCGCTTATTTAAGATAGAGAAACTCTGTGATTCAATATATTCATAATCGCCATATAAGATGGCATTATTCATCCCTACTTCAGAAAATTTTGGATAATCTTGAAAGTCTAAAAAACCGACGAATTTGCGTGCTAAAGGGTGCTCAATTTGTAACATACCATTATGGTCACCAAAATGTAGCCGTGAGGTCGGTAAGTATTCATTCAGACTCGCACGCCGAAGTGGGATATCCTCCCATACACCATTAATCAGAAACCCTAAAAAACTGGCCATGGCCGAATAGGCCAGGCCATTTCGGGTAAAGGTTGTCAACCGCTCAGGGCTGTATTTAGCAAGACTTGACGCAATTTGTTTAGACAAATCATCCATCACGTCTAGGCAAGCTTGTTCATCACGCGCAATTTGTTCAAGCGTAGGGGCGGTTACACGTCTGAATATATTATTTACTTTAGATAATTTTGGCCGATAAACCAATGTCAGATAGAGCTCTGTCGCCAACATACGATAGGTATCAAAGGAGTGCTGGTACGCACGATCTAACTCAGCACAAAATGGATTTGTAAATTTCCCGGGCAATCGTTCATCGACTAAACGTCTAACCTTATGTGACCACAAGGCAAAATGCCCGCCGCCTAAAGTACGTAGGAAATTATTCAGTGCTTCTTTACGTGCATTTAACTCGTCAAATTCTGTCGTTTCAAATGGAATGCCATCTAGCTTCCAGATAGCAATATAGTCGCCACTATTTCTTAATTTAATCAGATCAGGCGCAATATGTACGCCCATCGGGACATAATCAGCGATGGGCACTTCATTACGTGCGATTTTGTGTAATGCCGCCGGCTCTTTCATATCGTTCTTTTTTTATAACGTAATGGCGCAAAGGAAATGGTTTGCCAATAAGATTTATTTGCATGACGTGCGCGCATACGTATACGCAACAACATTTGCCTTAATCGTTGATCATCTTTTTTGGTGATTTGCCGCATAACCAAGAGCATCGGCACATACACCAGAAATAACATTAACGCGGCATAGCCGGAGATAAATTGCAAACACCAAACGATCAGCAAAAGAAAACCAGCTGAAATCAATAAAAACGGCATCAGTGGCACTCCGATAAACATCGCTGGTCGCGTACACCCCTTAAAAAAACGATGTCGCGTAATATGTGTGCTACTCGTAGTCAGTCTGTCCATCATATAAACTCATTTAGCAGCAGCAACACCAACTAACATACTGGCAATAGCACCTGCCGCCCCAAAAATAAGCCCACCAATCACAATATGGGCAATATCAGACCATCTCGCTCCCTGAAAGGCCATCTTGTATCCAGCCCACATAATGCAGACAGTAAACACACTCACGGCTATTCCCGTGAGTGCATTTTTAATCGTCGTCATGACTTCATTAACTTTATCTAAATTCTGCGCATAAGCCTCAGGTAACAAACACAGAGAGATAAGCGCTAGGAATAAGGAGATCACAAACGATAGCGGTAAACGGGACTGCATAGTATCTTCCTCTGGCAAAATTGGTTTTTATGTTGGTAGAGTGTCCGCAGCTCAAGATTAGTTCCAAAAATCTCTGTTTGAGACCATTGCACAACCTACTGTGCGGCCAAAATACTGCGTTGCGTGGTACTCGCTTCTCGCCGTACTGTCGTGTACTGTCTCGTCGCTGCGACCCCACGGTTTGCCTTGCAAGGCAAACCGGCGCGGACGGCGTGCAGCGGTGCTGCACGAAACCCCGTCCTTGCCCATGCGCCTTGCCTTTTGGTCGCTCGTGACGGTTGCGTAACGGTCTCATAACTGCGCTACACGCAGTTAGCCCCCACTGAAACTTGCGTTTTGGGCCGCGCAGTCAGTAATTGCAATGGTCTTCAAGGGCGGGGTTTGATACAGCTGGGCTGTACAGCGATGTCGGTCACTTGACGCATAAATCGAATCGTGTAGCGTAGCGGTATTTTGGCGACACAAGTAATTTTGCCGTCAGACTTGCATGCAGTCATGACAAAATTTGCTAGGACTGGTCTGATGGAGGGATACAATCCGTGCTTAATTATTTATTCAATTTGCACCTGCAACTCGAAAGTAAGCGCTATCTATGCTCAAACGCCAATTACGTATTTTTGTCATCGTTGGCTTATTAGCCACATTAGTCGATTTTTTGATCTACCGTAATTTAGTTTTTTTTTCTATACTGGACGTGCATCTGGCCAAAGGACTTAGTTTTCTGACAGGCACGCTATTTTCTTATCTTGCGAATCGTTTTTGGACTTTTGGTCACCAATCGCATCACCTCGATAGCCTATGGCGTTTTCTCTTGCTCTATGCAGTCACACTGGGCACGAATGTCTTGCTCAATGCATATATGCTGGGATGGCTTGCTGGTCTTAAGCATGCCGTACTATTTGCCTTTTTAGTAGCGACCAGTATTTCAGCCGCCTGCAATTTTTTAGGAATGAAATTATTTGTCTTTAAAACACGTTTCCACCAGCCCAGTCTATGAGTTTTTTCTTACAGTTTTTCTGGTTCAGCGTATCGGGGGTCTTGGCTTTACTGGTCGACATGAGCGTTTTGTATCTTCTTAAATCACTACTCGGCCTATATATTGCGCGTATATTTTCGTTTTTGTGTGCCGTACTAACCACTTGGCTGTTTAATCGCAGCATCACCTTCCGTAAAAACAAGCCTGGGTATGCACTCAAAAAAGAATTCGGGGTTTATTTGGGCTTAATGATAATCGGAGGCGTGTTTAATTATGGTGTGTATGCCTTATTGATTAACCAATACACATTGATCGCCACCTATCCGGCTCTCGGTGTAGCCGCAGGCAGTTTAGCGGGCATGCTGGTGAACTTAGCTACGGCTAGATTGGTTCTGTTTCGCCGCTGATGTGCCGCGCTAATTAGGTTACCGATTTTCGGTGATGACGATAAATTTTATTTATCGTCATCACCGAATACTCTCAATCAGGTTTAGCTT
>JBIKXM010000103.1:0-4795 GCA_044355755.1 Burkholderiaceae bacterium
TAAGACACTTCGAGAACGGTACCGCCGGTAAACTCTATCGATAGATGTAAGCCTTTATGCAATAAGAAGAAACAAGCCGCCAAAAAGGTCAGAAAAGAAATAACGTTTAACGCCAAAGCATGACGCATAAACGGGATGTCTCGATGAATGCGGAAAAATTCCATATGTTTGCCTAGTTATTTAAATATCAATCTTTTGTTTTAATGGTTGCTCGCGCTTCAGCAGGTTTCCAAATCTGGCCGATCGCCAAACTCTTTAGTTTCTTTTTACCACCGTACCAGAGGTTAACCAAGCCACGCGCAAAAAACACGGCCGAAAACATCGATGTTAATATCCCTAAGCAATGGACAACCGCAAAGCCCCTAACCGGCCCAGAACCAAAGGCTAATAAGGCCAATCCAGCAATCAAAGTTGTAATGTTTGAATCCAAAATAGTCGCCCAAGCACGCTCAAAACCTTGACTAATCGCCAGCTGCGCCGATATGCCCGCACGTAATTCTTCTCGAATACGCTCATTGATCAACACATTCGCATCAATTGCCATACCTAATGTCAACGCCATTGCGGCAATCCCAGGTAAGGTCAAGGTAGCCTGCAATAAGGAGAGTGCCGCGATCAGTAACAATAAGTTAACCGCTAGCGCTAATACGGAAAATAAACCAAACAGCAGGTAATACAACACCATAAATATAGCGATTGCGATAAAACCATAGGTAACCGACTCAAATCCTTTTTTAATATTGTCCGCACCCAAACTCGGGCCAATGGTGCGCTCTTCAATAATATCCATCGGTGCCGCCAGTGAACCCGCGCGTAATAAAAGCGCGAGATCTCCCGCTTCCTCGGTAGAACCTGAGCCCGTAATTTCAAAATTTGAACCGAGCTCGGAGATAATGTTCGCTACCGTTAATACTTCGCCTTTCCCTTTTTCAAATAAGACGATTGCCATAGGTTTATTAATATTTTCACGTGATACATCACGTAATACACGCCCACCTTGCGCATCCAAACGGATGGAAACTGCTGGCCGCTGGTGCTCATCAAATCCGGCAGCCGCACTGATAATGCGCTCCCCCGAAAAGATCACTTGTTTTTTCAAAATGACCGGCGCACTATTCCCATTCGTAAATAACTCACTCCCAGCCGGCACGACATCTCCCGGCTTCGGAAAACGCGGCGCGTCGTTATCTACCAAACGTGCCTCTAACGTAGCGGTACGACCAATAATCTCTTTCGCTTTGGCAGTGTCTTGTACGCCCGGCAATTGCACGACAATACGTGCAGCCCCTTGTTGCTGGATAACCGGCTCGGCTACGCCGAGCTCATTGACACGATTGTGCAGCGTTGTCATATTTTGCTTGATAGCACTGTCTTGTACCTCTAGGCGCGATGCTTCGGTAAAAGTGCCAACCAATTTTGTGGCACTAGCCTGATTCACCTCGGGTGACTCGGCCCAGGATAATTCACGCACATTTTTAGATAATATTTCTTTAGCCCGTTGTGCTTCTTGATCACTATTAAACAGTAACACTAAGGTCTGAGCTTCTTTACTGATACCGTTATGACGAATACCGTTGTCGCGTAATAGGCCACGCACATCATTGGCCATACTGTCTAAGCGTTTGGCTAGAGCACCGTTTAGATCGACCTGTAGCAAAAAGTGCACGCCACCGCGTAAATCTAAACCAAGATACATTGGTAACGCATGTACGGCAGACAACCAGGTAGGAGAAGCCGATAACAAATTCAACGCGACTGTATAGGTCGGATCGGTGGCATCGGTATTTAATGTTTTATCTAAAATATCTTTGGCTTTTAGTTGTGCATCAGTATCTGCAAAACGTACTTTGATCGTGCTTGTCTGTCCCAGGTGATCAAATATAATCCCTGTTGACTTAATCTGATTTTGCGCCAAAACCCCTTCAATTTGCTCCTGTAACGACGACTCAAGCTTGACCGTCGCCTTAGCGGAAGAAATTTGTACAGCAGGCGCCTCACCAAAAAAGTTAGGTAAGGTATAAGTCAACCCGAATATCAAGGCCAACAAAATCAACAAATATTTCCAAAGTGGGTAACGGTTCATAAGTGTCAGTGCAAGAAGCAAAAAATATTATTTTTTATATATAAGCTATCGTATACAAAGATTTTCAGAACTTGCGCAAAACTTTACCGGGCAAGCATGCCGCGATAGAGACCATACACAAACTTGCGCGACAAGGCGACATAGTAGCGCTGGCCTGATTTTACGTAAGTTCTAATGATCAGATAGATTTCAAGGTACCCTTGGGCAATACGGCTGTAATTGCTGCTTTCTGCATAGAGACTTCGACGCCATCAGCCAATTGAACCGAAACATATTGCTCGGAAATTTTTGTCAAAGTACCTAAGAGTCCACCAGCAGTCACCACTTCATCACCGGTTGCGAGAGCACTTAGCATTGTTTTGACTTCTTTTTGGCGTTTCATTTGTGGCCGCAACATGATGAAATACAAAACTGCAAACATCAACAATAGTGGCAAAAAGCTCATTAAACTGGATTCGGCGCCAGATGCAGCCGCTTGCGCATAAGCATTAGAGATCAATTTTCAATCCTCCTAAAAAATAAGCGCTCAATTCTACACGTTCAACCCAGAAAGCTACAAAGGCATTCGCGCCAAAATATTTTGACACCTAGGACCTAGGCAAGATTGCTCGACCACGAAGAGCTTTGCATAACATAACTCTGACAAAACCGAGACACTCAATATGTCCTTTGTCCCGACGTGGTTACATTGTTTTTCTGAGGGGCAGGCACAGCCACTTGGTGGGTAGAGCCATAAGAAATAAGGCTAACACGGTGATTTTTTACCCATATTGGTAGCACGCACGATCAATCAAAGTCAACAATATTTAAAGATTGTCGCGACCTCGCTGTAAAAAACTAGTAGTTTTCCTCAAACTTGGGATATAATCGCGCCTCGCTTTAAGTGGCCCGGTAGCTCAGTCGGTAGAGCAGAGGACTGAAAATCCTTGTGTCGGTGGTTCGATTCCGCCCCGGGCCACCATATATCAATATGGTGGCTTTATTTTCTGAGTTTCTTATCTGAAACTTACAAACGCGGGACTAGCCTATTAACTAATCCGAGCGCCGCAATACGATTTTTCTTCATTATGTCTTACTGTATGTACCGTGCTAGGTTTAGGCATACGCTGAAACCAGGCTTGATAAGAAGCTAAATAATCTTTTTCCATTTGATCTACCACCTCTCGGACAGAGGGAATATCGCTAATCATGCCAACGCCCTGACCGGCTCCCCAAATATCCTTCCAAGCTTTGGCTGCTTCGGTCTGTTCCGTATTAACAAAACTCATTGCCTCGGCTGTCGGCTTAGATAAGTGCTTCGGATCAAGTCCTGCACGTACGATGCTTTCTTGGACATAATTACCATGAACACCGGTGAAGTAGTCGGTATAAACAATCTCGCTTGCTTGTGCCCGTACAAGTGCTTGCTTATATTGTTCGCTCGCATGGGCTTCTTGTGTCGCTATAAAACGGGTTCCAATATAAGCTAAATCAGCCCCCATCACCTGCGCTGCTAATACTGCTTGTCCATTGGTAATAGCTCCTGCTAACGCCAGTGGACCTGAAAAAAAGCGCCTCACTTCACCAATCAGCGCAAAGGGAGATAAAGCACCTGCGTGCCCACCTGCACCACTTGCAACCAAAATCAGCCCATCTACTCCTGCCTCTAATGCTTTTTCAGCATGTCGCTGACTAATCACATCATGCAACACAATGCCGCCATAACTATGCACGGCATCTAAAATTTCTTTTATCGGCGCACGTAAACTCGTAATAAAAATAGGAACCTGATGTTGTACACAAACGCGCACATCCTGCTCTAATCGTTTATTCGATACGTGCATAATCTGATTAACGGCAACTGGCCCGACGCAACGGTCTGGATGTTGTTTTTTATAGGCCCCTAACTCTTCATTTAACTGGGTCAACCAAGTGTCTAACAGCTCGACTGGGCGTGCATTTAATGCAGGGAACGAGCCAACAATACCCGCCTTGCACTGTGCGGCAACTAATTCTGGGTAACTAACCGTAAACATCGGTGCACCGATCACAGGCAAGCGCAAATGCTTTAAAACATCCGGAAGCGTAGAATTCATTTTTATTTTCCTTAGAGACAGGGCTTCCGCAAAACTGCCCTAGCAAGACATGCGGACGCAGACAATATAGCCAGGAAACTACTTAGCTAAGACGGTTTTGCAGAAGCCCTAAGATACGCAGACTACAACAGATAACTACCAACCACACCTAAAAACCAACATAATCCAAAATAATTGTTTTGCATAAATACCGCAAAATAATTTTCAATGCGTCGGGTATGCAATAAACGATAGTGAGACAACATACCAAGCAACATGATTAGCCAAGCTAACCAGTACGGCCATCGAAACTCTAAACTTATCCCGACGTAGGCAATCATAGCTAAAAACAACCCGTAACACACCATAATTGCCGCAATATCATACTGACCAAAGGTGCGAGCGGCAGTATAAAGACCTAATTTTTCATCGTCTGCTCTATCAACCAGAGCGTACGCTGTATCGTAAGCCAGAGTCCAAAAAACATTAGCTAACAATAATATCCAAGCAAGCAACGGGACTTGATTACTCACCGCGGCAAAAGCCATCGGCATACCAAAGCCAAATGCTATCCCTAAGTAAGCCTGGGGCAGCGGGAAAAAACGTTTTAACAAGGGATAACTGACCGCTAAGAACACTGCACAAGCTGCAAGCTGCC
>JBIKXM010000104.1:0-4765 GCA_044355755.1 Burkholderiaceae bacterium
GGGATTAGCTATCTTAAAAGCAGCAGAATAACATCTACAACCGTCGAGCTTGCTTGATATGATCCAGCTCGAAACTATTACGCAACCGGGGCAGACATAACTTTGCGCGTATCCGACATAGCCATACAGAGACCAGACTGTTGGCACTACACAGACAAATGTCGAGCAATCAGCACAGCAGATACAATGCCCCTGATGTTGCAAGCAGTCCTTTCTATATAGTTTGTCTTTGAGGTATGCTGTTGGGCAAACCCTCTTTCGACGATAGGAGCGTTCGTGAATAAAATTTATCCAGATGCAAGTACAGCACTCAATGACCTTGTACAAGATGGTCAAACATTAGCGGTAGGTGGATTTGGTTTATGTGGTATTCCTGAAGCACTGATTGCAGCCTTACGTGCTTCCGCGGTTAAATCGCTCACGGTCATTTCAAATAATGCCGGGGTCGATGGTTTTGGTCTAGGCCAGTTACTCGAATCGCGCCAAATCAAAAAGATGATTTCATCTTATGTCGGTGAGAATAAAGAATTTGAACGCCAATATTTAGCACAAGAGTTGATACTCGAATTCACGCCACAGGGAACCTTGGCTGAAAAATTACGCGCTGGTGGTGCCGGCATTCCAGCGTTTTTCACACGCACGGGCGTAGGTACGATCGTGGCTGAGGGCAAAGAATTACGCGAATTTAACGGCCAGACTTATCTGTTAGAACCCTCTCTGACAGCTGATATTGCGCTAGTAAAAGCGTGGAAAGCAGATCGTGCCGGCAACCTAATATATCGTCGTACCGCACGTAACTTTAATCCGCTGTGCGCTATGGCGGGTAAAGTGACTATCGCTGAAGTCGAATGTATCGTCGAAAATGGTGAGCTAGACCCTGACCAAGTGCATACACCAGGAATTTTTGTACAACGTTTAGTGCATAACCCTTGCCCAGAAAAACGCATCGAACAACGCACTTTATTGACTATCTAATCATGACCGGACTTACACAAAATTGTCCAGGCAAAGCGTGCCAACATAGACAGTACAAAATCAGGCACAACACCGCCAGGACGCTTTTGCGGAAATCCTAAAGGAGCAAAACATGGCATGGACACATCAACAAATGGCCACACGTGCTGCCCAAGAATTGCGCGATGGCTATTACGTCAATCTCGGGATTGGCCTACCCACATTGGTTGCGAATTATGTACCGCCGGGCTTAGATGTATGGCTGCAATCTGAAAATGGCTTACTGGGTATTGGCCCTTTCCCAACCGAACAAACAATTGATGCCGATTTGATTAATGCCGGCAAGCAGACTGTGACAACCTTACCGGGCTCATCGATTTTTTCCTCCGCAGATTCTTTTGCAATGATTCGTGGCGGGCATATTCACTTAGCTATTTTAGGCGCGATGCAAGTCAGCATCACCGGTGATTTGGCGAATTGGATGATTCCGGGAAAAATGGTCAAAGGTATGGGGGGGGCGATGGATTTGGTCGCTGGGGTAAAACGAGTCGTCGTACTCATGGAACATACAGTGCATAAAAAAGATGGTAGCGAAGAGTTTAAAATCTTGCCAAAATGCAATCTACCACTGACAGGGGTAGGTGTAGTCAACCGTATCATTACTGACTTAGGTGTCATCGATGTGACGGCAGACGGATTAAAGCTAATCGAACTTGCGCCAGACGTTACCCAAGAAGAAATAATCGCCAAAACAGCCGCCCCCTTAGAAATAGCTGTAACAGTATAAATTCAGACAAGACGACAGCCTCGCGCACGGCACATCAGGAGTACGGCACAGAGCGATAAAGACATAGCGATATATACTGCTGCGGCTGTACTACGGGTGTTAAAACATAGGAAGTAAATATGCATCATTTCCATCATCATGCAAACGGTGATGCCAAAACCCGACATTTCAGGCAACAACGACAACAGCGTGTCCTGCTCTGGGCCTTACTGATCACCTTTGGCTTCGCCCTTATCGAGGCGATTGGTGGATGGTGGGCCAATTCGCTAGCATTGATCTCAGATGCAGGTCACATGGTCACGGATTCAATTGCGTTAGGTATCGCCTGGTTAGCGCAAACCATCGCGCGACGCCCACCTTCGACTCGTCACTCTTTTGGCCTAGGTCGGATTGAAACCATGAGCGCGTTTATCAATGGCCTATTTATGTTGCTGGTCGTTATTTGGATTGCGTTTGAGGCAATCCAACGCTTGCAAAACCCTCCGGCAGTACAAGCCAATACCATTATTCTTCTGGCTTCGATCGGACTATTCGTCAACATTACGATTATCTGGGTTTTGTCGCGAGACAATACAAGCATTAACAGCCGCGCTGCACTATTACATGTATGGAGTGATTTATTGGGTTCACTGGCAGCCTTAGGTGCTGGCATAGGCATTGACTATACCGGATGGATGCCGCTCGATCCTATATTATCGATATTTGTTGCTTTACTGATCTTGAGATCAACCTGGGGCGTATTACGCGATGCCTATCACTGCCTGATGGAAGGTGTACCGGCACATATTGACTATGAGCAAGTTGGTATCAGTCTGACACAAGTTGCGGGCGTGATTTCAGTGCATGATCTACATGTCTGGGATATGACGCCAGGTGAGCCCGCGTTAATCGGCCATATCGTCGTCAAAGAGATCCAGCAGTGGCCAGAAACACTCGAATCCATCCGTACCATGCTAAGGGTGCAATACAATATCGACCATATCACTTTGCAACCCGAGCCAGACAAAGCGGTATGCACTAATCCGTGTGCATTGGAACATCATCACCAAGACTAACGCAAAATAATTCCAATACCGCAAAGCGGGATAAGGACTCTTGGCGATTTTGCGTCAGTCTCACTACGAGTAAAAAACGTGTTTAAATGGTTTGAAAAATTAGTTTCTGTCTATCCTGAGCAGCCCCCTCGGTCTTTACCGAAAGCCTTTTGGCCCTTCATTTGGAGTAGTACACAAGGATTACGCCCGTACATCATTGTGATGACTTTATTTACTGCACTAACTGGTATATTTGAAGCATTACTCTATAGCATGATGGGCTATTTAGTCGATTGGTTAAGTCAAACCAGTCCGATGCGCTTATGGGCAGAACACCGCGTGAGTTTACTATTGTTTATGACACTGATCGCTTCCAGCGTTATGATGGTTGCGATGCAGGCATTATTTAAATATCAAACATTGTCTGGCAATTTCCCGATGCGCTTACGCTGGCATTTCCATCGTTTGATGTTGCACCAAGGCTTGGCATTCTTTCAAAATGAGTTCGCCGGGCGTATCACCACCAAGGTTATGCAAACTGCTTTATCCGTGCGTGATACGGTTCTGATTATGTGTGACGTTTTTGTCTATCTGATTATCTTTCTGATTACCGCGATAGCTGTACTGATGCATTTTGATAGTAGATTGTTACTGCCTTTTTTGAGTTGGTGCGTATTATATGGATTGGCTGCTTATTTTTTTGTGCCACGCCTATCCAGTGTTGCCAAGCATCAGGCCGATGCACGTTCATTAATGACTGGGCGTATTAATGATGCTTATACCAACATCATGACCATTAAGCTATTTTCACATGCACAACAAGAGGCCAATTATGCTCGTGCAGCGATGCAAGACTTTATGGTGCCAGTATATGCCCAGAGTCGCTTAGTTGCGAGTTTTGAAATTACGAACCATATACTTAGTATGCTTTTAGTGATTGCCACCGCAGCCGTCGCACTATGGCTTTGGTCAACCGGCGAAATTGCCACTGGTGCGGTCGCCGCTGCAACCGCTTTAGCATTACGTTTTAATGGTACGTCACATTGGGCGATGTGGGAGATGGCGGCCCTGTTTGAACATATCGGTACCGTACGCGATGGTATGGGTTTGTTTAGCCACCATGCGACCATCACAGATAAAGCGGATGCCAAACCGTTAGAAGTCCAGCAAGGTTGTGTCCGCTTTGAGAATATTTCTTTTGCCTATCAGCAAAATCAGCCGATCTTTCATAATTTTTCATTGACCATCGAGCCTGGTGAAAAAATTGGATTAGTTGGCTGCTCTGGTGCGGGCAAATCTACTTTAGTCAATCTCCTATTACGCTTTTATGATGTAGACCAAGGACAAATTACCATAGATGGGCAAAACATTGCCGATGTGACCCAAGATAGCCTACGCCAACAGATTGGGATGGTGACCCAAGATATTGCACTACTACATCGTTCCGTACGTGAAAACATTATGTATGGTCACGCTAATGCCAGCGAAGCGATGATGCGCGATGCCGCTCAACGCGCACAGGCAGATGAATTTATTCAGCAACTCGTCGATGCACAAGGGCGTACCGGTTACGATGTACACGTAGGCGAGCGTGGCATCAAATTATCTGGGGGACAACGCCAGCGGATTGCTATCGCTCGGGTTATCTTAAAAAATGCGCCCATTCTGTTATTAGATGAGGCAACCAGCGCATTAGATAGCGAAGCGGAAAACGTGATTCAAAGTAATTTATCGCAATTGATGCAAGGTAAAACAGTGATTGCAATTGCCCATCGTCTATCAACCGTTGCCGCTATGGATCGTTTAGTAGTGTTAGATCGTGGCCGTATTGTGGAAATGGGCAGTCATCACCAATTACTAGCAAAAGAAGGCCTGTATGCACGTCTCTGGACCCATCAAAGTGGTGGATTTTTAGGCAATCAGGATTGATCAGATGATCGCTAACGCATCACTGCGAAACCGCCTTATACAACTTACAGGCCAGACACCC
>JBIKXM010000106.1:0-4755 GCA_044355755.1 Burkholderiaceae bacterium
CCTGCCACATGACATTACTTTCGCTGGCTCTCACTCTTTTTGCTAAGGCGCGATAGGCGGAAGGAATCTCAGCATCAATGCGTTTAATTTTCCAAGGATCAGGATTCAGGGTAAGGCCTTTTCCTAAGCCATCTTCATTAATAAAATGGGATAGGGGTAAGTCTAATGTGTCAGCCGTTTTATATAAGGTGTCAATAACCGAAACTTCACTCGCAGGTGTTTTGAGCTTGGGTAGATCGAGTGATTTTCGAGGTGCTACTCCTTTTCTACTGCCCACAGCCATCAGATCAAGACCATCTAAGCTAAGAAAAAATGTACCGAGTAACGCTTGCATCACATCTTTATGACGTATTCCTTCTTCAATATTATAGATAGGGCCAATCACAGGCACAGTATTGACCCAGGTTTCAAGGCCATGCATTAAATGTCTATGTGCTTCGGTTTCCGTTTTGTAATTGGCGGCGATGCGTTGTGCTTCAGTATTAATCAAACTTGGATGGATGGGTATTTGCTTTAGCCGACAATTTTCGCGCGCGCGTGCTTGTACCCACGGATGTTGGTAAAGCTGTTTATTCCATTCTTCTTCCGCTTGTTGCAGCGCTTTTTCAGTATCAATGGTGTGTCGTTGATGATTACTATTGCGAAAAGTAAGTTGCTTACCCAGCGAACTAGTCCAGTCAGCTTTGTCTAAAAACTCATCAATATAAGTACCCCATTCGGTAGATTGAATATGCATATTTTCTGTTGCTAGAGTATAGCGATGCTCTTTATCTATCGTATCTTCATCCATGCCATGTTTTATTAAAATTTCACGTGCGGCTTGTATACGACTAAATTGTGGGGCATTGCCATAATTTGCTATCAAACGATCATTGGCATATTTAAGTAGAGCTGCTGTACGGGCTTGCCAATTATCACCGACAATAAATTCTTGTTTAAAGATAGTTTCCGTGTGTTGTTTCGCAAGCAGGATGATGGCGAGCGGTGGACGGCCGCTGGGCAGGGCAGCGTATTGTTCCGTTTTGATTTCTTTCGCTATCGTTCTGATGTCATTTTTCAGTAGTTTTATTTGATCGTCAGTGTTGATTTCAGGATATGGCATACCTAAACCTAAACCAAAATATCTTGTGCTTAATCGGAGTTTGCGAAGTGCTGTGATTTCTTTTGCTTTTTCGGCTATCCGTTCAGCACTGCTCTTATATTGATTATCTGGGTCTGGGTCAGTATATTTTTGCTGTTCACATTGTCCTTTAAATTGTGTCGATGTGCTCGTTGGATAGTGGGTATAGGCAATTTCTTGCAGGGCAGAAAAGAAATGTTGAATGGCGTTACGTCGAGTCGTTTGATCTTGTTCAAACCATTTTTTTTCTGCTTGATTCCAATGCCCAAAAAACTCGACTTGCCATGTCACTGCTTTGTTAGCTTGATCTGGGTTAAGTATTCTTATTTCTTTAAGTAAATCACGGAAGGCGCTTAAAAAATCATGCTGATAATATTCTTCTTGCCAATTGCTCGCATACATTTTGACCCCGCTGGCATCAGCGAGATGTGATGCAAAGACTAAGCGTGGATGAATCGGGTAATGTCGTTCGGTAGCCCATGTTTTTTCAAGCTGATTAAAGCTTTCAAATAAAGCCTTTGTATCTGAGTATTGTTTTATTTGCTTATTTCCTTGGTATGCAGATATACGTTGTATGACTGAGGCTAAGGATTGTGCCGTTGTGCCGATTGGATAAGCGGCATTTTCACCAATAAGCGCGAACTTTTCTTGCAAGAGCGTACGTTGAGTTGCATTTGCCAAGCTTTTAAACTGAGGAATTCTTTGCATAGCATCAGACAAAAGTAGATCATCAATCGTTTTGCCAAAGGCATTGCGAATCGCTATGCCATCAAAATAAATAACTTCTTCCTGATGGTTTAAGCTAGGCGCGAGCATTTGTTCTAGTAAGGCTTGTTTTTGTAAATCAGGGATTAATTTCTGCAGAAAATTTTTTCTGATACGCTGCATATTTTCTGTTTTGATTTTTCTGATATTTGTATCGATAGTGCTGTTCGATGAGCGTTGAAGCCGGTCGTACAGTAAAGCGGCTTCATCGATATAGCGTAAATCAACCTTATCTAAGGTACAGATATCAAATGACGTAAAAAAATCATCCGAAATAAGCGTATCGTAGTGATTCAATACCGCCCCTAGCGTATCAGTAGGGCTCTTAATTGTTTCTATGACAGTGTCTTTGACCCATTCCGCCAATCTTGTATTGATGCGCGTATAAGCTTGAGAAGCGGGTAGGCAATTATTTATAGTGTCTGGGTCTTGTCTCGTCATCTGCGTTAATTGATCCAGAGGCAATAGATTAGATAGCAGCAGTGCATGGGTTGAACGTGCTACACGCGATAAGCTAGGTGAGTATTGGCCGACATTAATTAATGGAGCGCTTGCTAAACCTGCTGCACAGCCTTGATCTTCGCTTGGGTTGTGCTCAACGTCCCGCAGACTGGTGGGCGCAGGTGTAGAGAGACCATTACGCAACCTACTACACGACCCAAATACTGCGTTGCGCGGTACTCGGGATTTGCCCCACGTCTCGACTTGTAAGTCGAGGTGGCTGCCTCGGCGTGCAGTCATGCTACCCGAAGCCTCGGCTATGCCATGGCCGTACTGCCGAGTATTGTCTTGTCGCTGTGTTCTGTGGGTTGGGTCTTTTGCTTGTTCGTGAGGGTTGTGCAACGATCTCGTAGGGGGCAAGGCATGGTTGCTGTGTAAGTGCGCTTGGCTAATAGGCAGATTCCCCAAAATATGCCATAGCAATAAATACTGTTGTGCCAGTGTGAAACGAGGGTTAATTTTGCTTGAACTGACTGCTGTATCAGATATTGCCGGCTGTGGTGGGAGCGTGGTAATACTCGTGTTGAGCCTGAAGATTGTTGTTGCGGATACTTGAGGATTCCGGGAGGGTGTGACTGGCGCTATAGCTTGATCGGGTCGTGCTAACGCTTTGATTGTACGTTGCTGTTCGGCGTACTGCTTGGTTTGTCTTTTTTGGTATCTAGACTCTTGGTGACGAAATCTAAGTCGGGATAATGGGGTAGGTGAGAAAGGCATGAAACGTCTCCAATAATCGATGGTCACTTTCTCTTATTGGTAACTTTTTTGCGCTTCAGTTCATTTTTGCACAATTTTTCAAATTGTGTTTGATCTACTCGCTGCACACCTCAGCTCGCGCGGGTGTGCAGTTATAACTTGCAAGTTAGCAGGTTACGGTTGTTGTATGTGAGTTGAGGAGTTGTTCTAGTTTGATCGTGTCAGCACAGAATAAACGTATTCCTTCAGATAGTTTTTCCGTGGCCATTGCATCATTATTCAGCAGTGTGCGGAAATGAATTTCATCGCAAGGAATTTTTTCTAGCTGTTGTACTAAATGCATTGGATCCAGTTTGCGTATCACTTTGCCGTCGCTATTCTGCAATTGTTGCAGTAACTCAGGGCTGATAGTCAGTAAATCGCAACCGGCTAGCGCCAAGATTTGTCCTGTATTACGGAAACTGGCGCCCATAATTTCAGTGGTATAACCATATTGCTTATAGTACGTATAAATTTGTGTAACTGACTGCACACCGGGGTCTAGCTCGGCCTGTGGTTCGGCCCAATTACTACCGGCTGCCTTTTTATACCAGTCGTAGATACGACCAACAAAGGGAGAAATTAACTGGGCTTTGGCTTCAGCGCAAGCAACAGCTTGAGGCAGTGAAAATAGCAAGGTCATATTGCAGTTAATGCCTTTGCGCTGCAGTATTTCGGCCGCACGAATGCCTTCCCAGGTTGAAGCGATTTTGATCAAAATACGTTCACGGTCGATACCAGCTTGCTCATACAGTTTAATTAACTGCTGTCCACGCGCTACAGTTTCTGCTGTATTGAAGGAAAGACGTGCATCAATTTCGGTGGATACACGTCCGGGGATTAATTTGAGAATTTCTAAACCGAAGGCAACCAATAACTGATTCATTTTTTCGTCGAGGGTTGCCGTTGCGTATTTTTCTAATACAGATTTGACGAGCGGTTGATATTCTGGCAGTTGTACTGCTTTTAAAATCAGTGAAGGATTGGTTGTCGCATCTTGTGGTGCGTATTGCTGGATAGATTGGAAATTGCCAGTGTCAGCGACGACTTGGGTAAATTGCTTAAGTTGTTCCAGTTGATTCATAGATGCTTTGCTCCGTCTGACTAAAATAAAAAATTTTTTAACCCAATTTATTATGTTTTTCTTAATTTTTCTAAAAAGGGGGTGAGTAAAAGCAGTATTGTTCCACATCCTGCACAAGACAGCACGAGAAACCAATATAAAGGAATGTTAGTCTGCGATAAAAGCTGCTCAAGGATACCGGCTAAGTAATTTCCTATGGCGATTGTGATAAACCAGAATCCCATCACCAAGCCAATTAAACGTGCAGGAGCGAGTTTCGATACCATCGATAGACCAATTGGCGATAGCATTAACTCACCCAGGGTGTTCAATAGATAGACTGCGACCAGCCAGAGAGGACTTACTGTACCGAATAGTTGAGCGCGATCATGTGCATAGGCCATTACAACAAAGGATAAACTGATGGTCAGCATGCCAAAAGCTAATTTTGCTGGATCAGGTAAGTACCAACGAGACTGACCGAGGCGCGTCCAAATCATAGCGAAGATAGGTCCTAATAATATGATGGCCAGGGGGTTAATAGCTTGGAACCAGGTTGCGGGCATTTCAT
>JBIKXM010000107.1:0-4748 GCA_044355755.1 Burkholderiaceae bacterium
CCCACGCTTTTGCTGACGCGTATATTGTGTATAACCAAAAGCCGTTATACACAATAAACTTGCCGTTTCTAATTTTTTAAAAAATAGTCTTCATTAAAATGCGTTTGTAATATAAGTAATACTTGTATACGAAAAACATTGCCGAAGAATTTCTTAAAATAGGATCTAACCATCTTCAATCATCGGACTACAATGAGGATTTGGGTAGCATAGGTAAAGTGACTATATTTGACCCATGCTCTCTTTGTGGGTTTTTGTGAGCGGTGGTTAAAAAGCCAGGCGATACATTCCACTGTTGTCCATCACGAGTAATAACGGTCACAGTCTTTTTATTATATTTTGTGAGCATCCCATTTACCTCAGTGCCGTCATTTTTAACAAACGATACTTGATCACCAATTTTAAATTCTAGCATCGCAACGTGTGCGCGTGCTTGATTTAAAAAACGGAGTCGCTCGACAATTTTTTGATTCAGTTCAATGAGTTCTGCTTCGGTTAATTTGTCTATATTGATTTTCATGGTTAATTGTTTGAATAGCCCGAGCGAGTAACTATATTCACTCTGATTTTTTAAGTATCAACGATTGAGTATGAATATGTGATTCACACATATCATTTCGATTGTCATGTGCTATAAACCGACTGCAATATTTTGTAGTCTGTATTAAAATAACAAATCTAGTAGATTAAGTGCTCTCTGCGGCCAACAAGGTTTTTAGATTTGGTATTATTTCCTGCCACTTCTCAATTTCTACCAAATCAAGCTTTTCTGAACGAATCAATTCCAAGACCGACTTTTGATTTTTCTCCCGCCATTTGCGCTGTTGCTCACGGTGTTTATCTTCTAAACGTTTAAGCTTTTCGCGTTGAAGCGCAATTTCTTCCTCAAGTGATTTTTTCTGACGTACAGTTTTTTTGGAAATTTTTTCTAATGTGTCTTGAGTCATTTTGTTATGATTAAATTAAAAAATGAATTTTAGACAACTTTACCAAGTTATACAAAATAAATTGATTTACACAAATCTCGTCTTAATGCGCTAAAGAAAAAAATTTAAAAATAAAGCCACTTTCTTTTGACTGCCATCCCTAACCAACATAGTAGTTAGAAACGTAGGGGCCAGCCCCTACCACCCAGAAAAATCTTCACACATTACGCACGATTACGAGCGAGGTACTAAGTGGCTATAAGTACTTAATAGATAATAAAAAAACAACGAATACAACAAATTAAAAATAAGAGTTGCTATTCACATAGCATCATATAGAATGCTTAATAACAAACAGGATAGAAGTATTCGTTTGTAATCAAATAAAAACAAATTAACCAAGAGACAACATGCTAGAAAAATCCCTCGTCGTCCGCTTCGAGCAAGACGAATTTGCGCTGATAGAAAAAAACGCCAAAGAAAGAAAAGTAAGTTTGTCCGCTTTAGTCAGACATTTCGTTAGACAAGGATTATCAAATTTTGATGAAAAGCACGAAATCCTCTACTCAACCATTTCTGAAATAAAAGAAGATATCAAGAAAACACGCGATCTCTCAGCTTCGGCTCTTGGAGCAATATCTCTGCTAGACATCCAACGGCTTGATGGTGAGAAACTGCATCATTTCAAGGAACACATCAACAAAGCATTTAAAACAGGTGAGGCCGTCAAAATCGGTCAAGACGAAAAACTATTCAAGGAATAAATAACCATGTTCATACATGAGGTGGTGGAGACTAAAAATACAAAAAATCAACTCAAATCAGGTACATACAAAGGAATCTGTACCTTGTATTCTTATCCTGACACACAGACTAAGCTTTTCCTGTTCGAATATGGACTAAAAGAAAAAGACGACATTACCGTTGCAGAAGTCTTAATTGCCGATGAGCATGGTGACCTCTTTTTTAGAGACTTCATGCAATTGCCTGATGAATCATGGCGGGATAGCTATGGCAAAAAAGCAGATTCACTCGGTGAACTACTTCCCGCAGAAGTCCTACATTTTGAATTGATTGAGCGTATTGTCATAGAAGACCAAATCATCGAGGAAACCGTATGAGCAAAAACGTTGTTTCCGATGCTGGTGTTGGTCGCGCACTCTTCTCAACAAAACTTCAACTTTCCCTTCAGGCGATATGGATGTGCCTTCGATTTGGCGCATTGCCTGGTTTCCTTTTGCCGCTTATATTTTGGTTTATTACAGTCAGTCCACATCATTTCGATATCGTCAAACTTGCTGCTATCACAAAAATAACCAACCCAAACACATGTTCAGAATGGCAAATACGAGATGAGAATGGGGATTACAAAATTATTGCCGGCATTACAAAAAGTGGGAGAACAATTAGCTTTCTTAATTCAACTCAAATTCGCCAAGCACTAGTCAAAGAGTGGAAAGCAGTTCGTACATTTAAAACCGTCATCAACCTCTCATTACTCTTTTCCGTCATCGGCTGCTTTTTAGTTTGGTTTGCGTTAAAGCGTTTTGGTGCAGAAAGTCGCAAGAATCGTAGAATTCGTGGTGCACGTGAATATGTGACCGGAAAACAGCTGGATCATATGGTGAAGAAGAGCGAAAGGGGAGAGTACAAACTAGTTGGGGTGCAATTGCCAAAAACAGCACCAATGGCTGGAATTTGGATTAGTGGTGCACAAGGTACAGGTAAATCACTCGCCACTCATGATCTGATGCAACAAGTTTTTAAAAAAGGTCGAAAAGCTATTATCTATGATCATAGTGGAGAATTCTTTAGAGCCTACTACCGTCCAGGAAAAGATTTTTTCTTTAACCCGTCATTAATAGGGTCAGTTCCTTGGTCGATTTTCTCGGAACTTAAATATACCTACGATGCCGACACATTAGCGCAAGCTTTTTTGCCGCCTAAAGCGGGTGTTGTCCAAGGGCAAAATGCTTTTTTTGAAGATGCTGCGCGTGCATTATTTAGCGTTATATTGCTTCGCTTGGCAGAGCGTGGTGCGCAAAATACAAGCGATATTGCAAAAGCATTTTTGGAGATGCCAGCAGAAGAAATGGCAAAACTCATCGAAAAATCCGTAGCTAGCTCGGCGATGGATAGTGATGCCAAAGCGCAAAGACAAGGTGTAATCAGTTCAATTGCTATTTACCTAAACGGGATTGCTTCCGTAGCTGATGGAATGTGGTCTGTAAGAGACTTCATTGACAGGCAAGATGATGCACGCTTTTTTATTTTAAATACAGAAGATACACAAGCTAGATTTTCAGCACTGTATAGATTATTACTCAGCGTATCATTTTCCGTGATTGCAGCCAAACAAGAAATTGTCCATGAAGATAAGTATTGGTTTTTCATGGATGAAGTAATGAGACTTGGTGATACAAAACTCGACGAGATTTTAGCGACCTATCGGAAGTTTGGTGTTTGCATTGTCTCTGGTGGGCAAAGCGACAGTCAATTCATAACGATGATGGGTCAAGATCGTGCTAATACGGTGATGAATTGCTTCAATACCACTTTGATGTTGAGAATGAATGAGCCAGCAATGATGGAGCGAGCTAAAAAACGGCTAGGTGAAGTTGAGATGGACATGGTAAGCCAGAACCAAGCTTTAGCTGTTAAAGAATGGCGTGATGGTGCAGGTATGGTGAAATCAGAGCAACAAAAGTGGCTGGTTATGTCATCTCAAATAGGTGATTTAGCGAACTGCACAGGTTTTCTTAAGATCATCGGATCATCACCTTATCCTGCTGCATTTGTTGATTATCGACATTGGCTTCCTAAGTACTCTGGCGCTTCTTGTTATGCCAACAAGTTTTCGGCTATTCAAGCCATTCCATCTCGAGATCCAAAATTCATACTCCAAGTAAACCAGGAGACGCAGAATAAAGACCTTTCGATTGAATCTCAAGAAGGCGCAAATAAAATCTTATCAAAAAATACACAGAGTAACGCTACGGTAACAGACCCACAAGATAAGCGCCAACTCACTCGTGATTTAGGATCCAAAGAGGTGTCTAATGGTGTTAAACGAACATCAGAAATGACACCTGATATGCTTGTTGATCTGTTAAGGGGAGTTGAATGAAAACTATCCTTAAAAACATAGTACTCGGCATCATCGTCACCACAATACTGACATGCATCCTATTTTGGCACGAGATCAAGACATCATTAAGCCATACGGTATCCTCAACCTTTTCTGACTCGCCTGCATGCTCAAACGAATCTGTCATATATGACATCTACCTACCGCTGGAAAACAATCTCCACAGGATTTTCATTACAGAATTGCAAGCAAACAAACAGACCAATCAATCGATCGACATCACATTTTTCTTGAACAACCAGGGTGGTAATAACGCTTATCCTGCATTACACATCTACCTCTTCGACAAGAACGGTCAAACAACACGTCACCTAGACCTTAGTCATGACCAATACGCGCATGGTACAAAACTCACAAAAGAAAGAATCAGCCTAAATGTGCCGCTGCTTCTAGGCGAAACCGCTTTCGATATCAAACCGTTCTATCCCGGTGAGGGCCTATGATTACCTGCCATCCTATCAAGAACGTCACCGATGCAGCGCATTATCACGATAAAGCCTTTACACAAGATGGTACTCGCCAAACGGCCGATAATTACTACCTCAACGAAATAGCTCCGGCAAGCTGGCATGGAAAAGGCGCGGCCATCCTTGGCATACAAGACAAAGCCGTCACCCGTGAGGGTTTTATTCAATACCTCTCAGGGAAACTGATTAATCCGGCGACAGGTGAGC
>JBIKXM010000290.1:0-4740 GCA_044355755.1 Burkholderiaceae bacterium
TTCCGCAATTAATATCTCAATTTCGTCAAGTTGAGCCGCTTCTTGTAATCCGTGGATGTACAGGGCGGTAGCTTCGTCCGTATCGGAAAGAACAGCGCATGCAATTGGTTTCTTTGATGATAGGTTATAACGCAGTCCTTTAATGAATGAGCGCTGCGATTGAGTAAGTTTATCTAATAGCGTTTTTTCAAAAGTACTCTCAAATGGAATCCAATTTTCGGTCACATTGATCAATGCAACTTCATCTAGATTCGGAATGCCTGTAGCACTTATAGCAAACGTCGCTATCATCATCAGATGTGTTTCAGGCAGTGCTTCCCATAAGCCAAGCTCCATATTAAATCGCTTTAGTAAGCGTGTATGCAGATTCTCGTCTATCATAAATGCGCAGTCTGGGCAGTGCTTCAGCGTAATTTTGTGTCCAAAGCGGGATGGCGCAATATCTTTCACTTCGCCTACAGCAAGCATTAAACGACGCGCTTTTTTGTCTTGCGACTGATTTTTTAGCATACGTGCAGCGCGCCGCTGTGCAATTTCATCTTTTTTTTCAACCGAGAACGGCTCAGGGATGTAGAGGAAATCAGCAAGTTGATTACCCTTCGCTAATTTATTGGCGGCAGCTTCGTACAGATATTTGTGAATGACATACCAATTGCGTTTACCTGCCATCCTTGGCATCCAGCGATTAAATCCCGCTTCTTCCCAAAGATAATGCAATGTACCGCGTAGGCTTAATTTGTTGCTATCTGCCTTAACGCTATCGCCTTCATGATCATGGTTGGTTTCGATAGCACGCCCTGACCGCTTAGATAAAGAAAAATCAAAGCGTAAAACGGTTATGCCTTCATCAGGATTTTCTTTAATCGCCGAACCCATCACTTGTCCAAGGCCCGAGAGTTCTGGCGGAGGATCATAGGCTTCACAGTCCGGTTGATGCTGTGCCCCTGAATTGGGCATACGCTTGATTAGATATTTTCCATGCGCCCGAGCGATATACATAGGGACACCTGGTTCTGCACATAAGCAGAGTGGACGAGATTTTGCTTGATAACTATTTGACAGTGCCGTTTGCAGCAAACTTTCTTCAGCGTGATCAATGCGCTGCCCTGAAATTAAGTAAGTCCCCATGATGCCCCTATTTCGTTATGTTTGTGTGTAGAAAGTTGCATCGCATTTATTGCGCCATAGAAATCATGCCATTCACCAACTGGCTAAAAAGCTGTGCATCGCCTCCGGTAAATTCCGGAGTCACAATATAGGTACCGGCAACGGATACAGCAGGTGTATTGAGGATATTGAGATGATGTCGTATGGTAATTAAACGTTCCACATCTTTCTGGATTTGCGCTTGGTTTTGCTTGACCAAAGCAGGAAGAGAAACCGGCAGCTTTGCCATTTGACCGATTTTCTCAATCCCTACCCAATTGCTTGTTGCAATACCTTTATCCTGAACAGCAATCATCGAAGTCTCGATGAAGCGATCTAGAAAATGTGGATAGAAACGTTGGACTGCCGCAAAGCTTAAGGCAAAAATGAGGCCATCTCCCTTATTAACTAGCGGTGCGTAAATAAGCGATTTACCCTCCGGCAAGGTGGTAGCTAGATTTCTAAAAAATTGCAGATAGTTTCTTGAGAAGCCGCAATTGGGTGAGAAAAAAACACGGATATTTTTCTCGTCACCCGATAATGGCTGGACTTGTAAATATGGCTTAAATTGATTGTGCGGTAAGGTTTGCTGGGCATAGCTATATCCACCCATAACCATACACAATGCAATGCCAAGCCTGACTATCCGCCTACCCATTGGCCACATTATGCGGCTTCCTTGATCTCTTGCAGGAGTTCTTCTAAATCATTGTCGTTTTGTTCTTGAGATTGCATTTTTCTATCAATCGTCTCCGAAATCTGCAATAACGATAGTGCATAGCGTTGGGCAAGCACAATACGTCTATTTGGATATGCTTCCGCATCAGCATTGCTCTCCAGTGTCGTCATGCAGTCCTTGATATGGCAACCCAATGTTTCAACAGCACGGATCCCTGCTGAGGCTAAAGATTCATACTGCACTTGATCTTTTGCTAACCGGTACAGTGCTGTCGAATCTGCGTTACCAGAACGAATCAGCGCTTTAACAGGTGCTTCCATTGCAATGGCTTCGATTAAACCGACTTTTCCGCATTTATCTTCTGAAACAACTTCATTAATCGTATTGCGCCATCCCATGCCATTGATACGTAGCCAGTCTTTCTCGTCTTTAGTAAGTGTGCGCGTGGCGTACTCGCCTTGATAGCAGTTGATCAGTCTTTGTGCCAAAACAAGTTTAAGTACTTCGGCGACACAATAAGGATCGGCATTCAGTTTTCGCAAACGTGAGATCGTTTCATGTGCATTATTAGCATGCACGGTAGATAGTACCAAGTGACCTGTTTGCGCTGCTTTCAGCGCGATCTCCATCGTAATCTCATCGCGAATTTCACCAATCATAATGACATCAGGGTCTAAGCGTACGGCGGAACGTAGCGCACGTTCAAAGGTGAAATCCCCGTGGACTTGGTATTGTTTAATCGGCCCATTGCCGGTTAAGCGATACTCAACAGGATTTTCAATCGTGACAATCGAACGCTGTTCATCGTTGAGGTAACCTAAGATGGCATTCATCAGCGTCGTCTTACCTGATCCCGTTGGCCCACTGGTAAGTATCAAGCCACTAGGCTCCTCAATCGCTCTTTGAATAGTATTGCGTAGTGCGTATGGCAGATCTAACTCGTCCCAAGTTAGTGAACGTTGTTGATCCAGTAAGCGTGCGACAAAGCTAAAGCCATCGAAAGTTTGCGCATATTCAACACGTAAATCCACCGCATAAGGTTGATTATCTTTTGGCAAAAGACCATGCTGATAAGCATAGCTAGCCGGTAATTCCATAGAAAATCGCGTTGATATCGTTGCGCCAGTAGACCCGCCTTGTGGAATACCAGCGAGTGAAAATAGTTTGACTTTGAAATGCTCCCCGTTTTTCCCGTTGTAAACGAAATTCACCATGCCTTTTGGTGTTCTCACATGAACAAATACGGTTGGGTTGCGTTCCCCACCCCGTCCTTCTATATGCACGTCTGAAGATTTTGTGACAATTGCCCATACGAAAACACGTCTGAGAAAACGCTCGATATCGCCAGTTATCTGGCAATAAGATTTAACGACCATGACCTTATTCTGCTCTTCTTGCGTTAGTTTGAGGAGATCATCGAATTCAGCGAGTTCTTTATTAATCATGTAGATTCCTTTTTGAGTCGACCAAATGGTCAAGAGTGTAAAAATACATATTTATTTTTGTGTACTTTAGAACATACTTGTATAATAATCAACTTATTCTACAAAAAAGAGACATTCGCCATTAAAAATGCTTATTCTAAAAAATGCCAATCTTCGCATAATGGTGTTATGGCTATGCCTCGTGACGATAGGCTGTTGGGCACAAGAAACAACTATCAATAAGGTCGACATCAGTGATAGTTCTACTTTTAATCAGCTCGTCAATCAACACCAAAATCAAGCGCAAGCCATCGTTAAACAAGCAGGAACAGAAGCGCATAACCGTCAGAGTACTCAACATTTGATGTCAGATGATGCTGTTGCACATGAAATGCAACGCCAGAGACATATGAATCAAACTGTCGTTGCCAAGGTAGGAGAAAACGAAATCAAGCAGGCGCATGCCTCATTGCCAAAACTTGGCGTGATTGGCAATCGCTTGAAGTATGGTTCGCACCACACCGTCAGTCAGAACGGGGAGGAAATAATTGATTTAATTCGGAGTCTTGTGCAAGCGCCATCAGCGCAACAACACGGAATCTTAAGCAAGCTGCAATCGTTCGCCAAAAGCAATGTTCCAGAAGCACTGCATTTCTTTGGTTTTGTATTTGAGTACGGACTGTTTGGTGCAGAAAAAAATTTATCTAAAGCCGTTCAGTATTATCGCAGTGCCGCGTCATTCCAGTATCAGCCAGCGCTGTACAACTTGGCGATCATGGCTGCCTATGGCCGTGCTGGCAACGTCGATTTAGAAAAATCAAGAAGCTTCATTAAACAGGCTTATGCGCTTGGCAACGAATCTTCATATAGGGTATGCGGCTTTGCTTCTTTTATTAGCTATCGACTTGATTTCCATCATGAAGCACAAAGGTATGCCCATCATTGTGTGTCGCCTCTGGCCAATTTTTCTTTGGCAATGGAGAAGAACGCTTTGCCATTGGCAAAACGTGTCTCACTACTCCGTGATTCCCTTGCAACAGGTGTTGACGATGCTTATCGATTAATTGTGCGTATCACCCGGCCATTTAAGGAGACAGACAATAACTATACCTTTTGCAAGTATGCGCTTGTGGATCGTTATCGGAACAAAACCACTTTTAACACATTACAAGATGAAGCTTTACGCTGTCTGGCGCAAACTAAAAATTTTGCGTATACAGACTCAAAAAACAAGTTGCTTTATGACCAGATCATTCGTGGCAT
This sequence comes from Burkholderiaceae bacterium, assembly GCA_044355755.1. Taxonomy (GTDB): domain Bacteria; phylum Pseudomonadota; class Gammaproteobacteria; order Burkholderiales; family Burkholderiaceae; genus JADYYQ01. Next base: position 4,513 of record JBIKXM010000290.1, read on the forward strand.
AGCTGGATTTGTCCCTGTAGAAATCAATGCCTTAGCACATATACGCCAATCTAATCCGTTTCACTACAACTGGTCTGTGCCATACCTTCCTTTTGGACAACAGGAGGTGAATTTGTTTTCTTCGATGATCAAGCTTTGAGGAAAAAATGAGAGCAAGTATTTTAAAAATAGGCTTTGTCAGTATAGTAATTTTTCTGGTGGGATCAGTCTATGCCGACACAAATGTGA
>JBIKXM010000108.1:0-4732 GCA_044355755.1 Burkholderiaceae bacterium
GCTGGGGTATATCAATATTATTGATCGCGGTGCTATGTATTTGATCGAGCCATGCTACTGTGTTGCGTAAATGTATCGGGAGTTTATTGATGTCATGTTCTGATTTGGCTAGCCATACTTGCTCTCTGATTTGTTGCGCTAGTTGCAGGCTCGTTTGATAGCTGCGAGTATGCGCAACTGACAGCAGCGAGTGAGTCGGCTGAAGCAGTTGAGTATGTACTTTGAATCGTGCTAATGAGCCGGCGATATTTTTTTCGAGAGCGACACTGCTGCCGCTGCCCTGATGTTCCAGGCCGAGAGTAGCTGTAATATTGGCTTGAGTCTTGGTAATTTGCCATGGTGTCGCCATTTTTTTAGCTGTACCAGGTTGAGATGCGGGTGCAGGGATAGATAGATTGAACGATGCACTGCCTTGAAAAAAATGTTTTTGGCGGGCCGGTGCAACAGGTGTATGTGTCGCATTGATTATTTTGTCTAATTCATGAGAGAGATGATTTAAAAGTTTTCCTTGGCCTTGTGCATTTTCGAGGGATGTTGAGTTCGCATATCGTGATAAGTAGGGATTAGTTATTTCTAGGCCAAATAAACTTTTTTTCAGTTGATTTTTGATCTGCCTGGGTTTGTCTCGAAATTGTGCAGCGAACGGGTTACGCTGGTCATTTTTTCGTGCGCCGGCATATTTCAGTGTACGCGCTTTACCTTGACCATCTTGATTATCTGTTTCATAAAAATCACCGAATAACCCTATCTGTGCAGATACATCAGCGCTGGCTGATGCTATCGGTGTCAATTGAGTTTTGGCTTTAAGCTGTGCGGCGAAGCTTTTGATAGCAGTGAATTCGATGTCACCATCCGCGCCGGCTCCAATGGTTTTGCTTTTACTGTAATCGAGTTTCCCATTGGCATGTGTTTTGAATAATCCAGCCAGTTCAGGCAAGGCAGTACCTCCGCTGATGCCGCTCGAAGAATGATGGCTAACATAGTCTACTGGTGTGCTTGTTGCTTTAAATTGTCGATATAAGTGGTTGAGTTCATATGTGGCATGAGCCTCTAGATTTGCTTGTGCATGTCTCCCTAAATAGATATTCGCTTTCGCTGAAAAAATGAGTACCAGTCGATTCATTATTTCAGATAGTTGCTGCTGCTTGGTACGGTTGTCATCGCTGGACTGGATTAAGGGGAGGCTTAATTGTCGTGCAGCTAGGTGGGCTAAATGTTATGCTTTTTTTATTTGTTTATATGCGCTTAAGAAAAACTCACCATAGGCATAGTCCTCTGTCATAGCTGATAGATTTTTTTGTTCTGTTGTTGCGGCTGCTTGAGATCGGCTGTGTTCAGCTTTGTCGAAAAGTTGGTCGATAGTGGTTTGTAAGTAGGCAAGTGTTTTGGCAATTTTTTTCTGTTGTATATCCCTATCATTTATCAGATGCAGTGATTTAATTTTGATACTTAAGTTTTGTATCTCAACTCGCTCTCTGTCGAGTACAGCCTGATACTGGTGCCGCCGTTGTGCTTGAGAATGTGCTGTGCTGGCTAAAACCTCGTTTTGACTTTTATCTGCTATTGACGCTGGTTGAGCTAGTTGCGAATCAAAAGTGTTTGCTAGTTCCTCTACGTTTTGGCTGGAGTGGCTTTCATTGGTGATTGGTATGGTCAATTGATAGTGTTGCTGTGTAGGGAAAGATTGAGGATGGAGCGTGTGCGGACGATGATATGGATTTGTATGTGTTTCTGTGATGGGGATAGTATGTTGATTGCTAGTGGGCAAGCTCTCTTTGTCAGGTATGTTGACCCATGAAACATTATTGGGCAATGTGCAAATCTTAACTTTAGTCATACTTCCTCCTTGATTCCAAAAACTTGAAATAACTCTGTCTGGTGCCATCGGTTAGGCAATATGGAATGACTATGATTTGGTCTGAAAAGATGGTTGCATTACTGATAGTGCCGCCTTAATAGACTACTCGCGCAAGTTACGCAACAGTCTTGCAATCGTCTCTTGCTGTGCTGTTTCACTAGCACGACGCTGCACCAATTGCTTGCTTTTTAGAAGGCACGCGGCAGTGATGCGACTATCTTCTTTGTAAGTGAGGCGTTTTATGCTTGGTGGCAATAAAGGTGGGATAGTTGCTAATGGAAAACCCTTGGTACATCAAACAGCGATTTGCTGACTATTGCCGTTGATGTGCCAATCGTTTTTTATTGCTGGCTATGCAGCTTGTGCAGGATGATTCGATTGCCTAGTCTGTCTACGGCACAACCCCAAGGGGCTGTGTCGTATTATGCTAGCGTTTTTTCTATTTTCTCGAACTCTTTTTTGCTGCTATTGGTGCTAGGTGTTTCTGTTTCAAATTGTAAAACAACGTTTTCTGCATCGTCGATGTCTACAGTTACGTAACCACCGGTTGCTAGTCTGCCGAAAAGTAGCTCATCTGCCAGTGCTTTGCGGATGGTGTTTTGTATCAGACGTTGCATCGGGCGTGCCCCCATCAATGGATCGAAGCCTTGTTTGGCCAAGAAGTGGCGCAGCTTATCAGTGAAGGTGGCTTCTACTTTTTTCTCATGCAATTGCTCTTCGAGTTGCATCAGGAACTTCTCAACCACACGCATAATGATAGTTTCATCGAGTGCGTTAAAGTTGACGATGGCATCAAGACGGTTACGGAACTCAGGTGTAAATAAGCGTTTGATATCTGCCATTTCATCACCTTTGGCGCGTGCATTGGTGAAGCCGATGACGCTACGTTGCATGGTTTCTGCACCGGCATTGGTGGTCATGATCAAAATGACATTACGAAAATCTGCTTTGCGTCCGTTATTATCCGTCAGTGAACCATGATCCATGACTTGCAATAGGATGTTGTAGATATCCGAATGTGCTTTTTCGATTTCATCAAGGAGTAAGACGCAGTAGGGGTTTTTTGTAACCGCTTCTGTGAGCAGTCCGCCTTGATCAAATCCTACATATCCTGGGGGGGCGCCGATCAGTCTGGAAACAGCATGACGTTCCATATACTCTGACATATCGAAACGCAGTATTTCTATGCCGAGCGTGAAGGCAAGCTGCTTGGCTATTTCTGTTTTGCCGACTCCGGTGGGGCCAGAAAACAGGAAGGAGCCAATTGGGCGATCAGTTTTTCCTAGGCCAGCGCGCGCGGTTTTAATCGCTTTGGATAACTCTTCAATTGCTTTATCTTGACCAAACACGACATTTTTTAAGTCGCGCTCCAAGGTGCGCAATTTGCTAACATCATCCAGTGATACGGATTGCGATGGGATTCGCGCGGTTTTAGCAATGATTTTCTCGATCTCGTTGCGGCCAATGACTTTTTTCTGTTTTGATTTAGGTAGCGCACGTTGCTCTGCGCCAGCATCATCGATAACGTCAATCGCCTTATCCGGCAGACAACCTTTAATATAGCGTGCTGAAAGTTTAACCGCCGTTAGCAGGGCTGAGGTCGTGTATTTCACGCCGTGATGGGACTCGAAACGGGTTTTTAAACCGCGTAGTATTTGCATCGTTTGATCAATACTAGGCTCAACGACATCAATTTTTTGGAAACGTCGCGATAGCGCGCTGTCTTTTTCAAAAATGCCACGGTATTCGTTAAAGGTTGTTGCTCCCAAGCATTTCAACGTGCCAGAGGATAGGGCCGGTTTAAGTAGGTTGCTCGCATCCATAGTGCCGCCTGAAGCAGAGCCTGCACCGATTAGTGTGTGAATTTCATCGATAAAAAGTACCGCCTCTGATTTCTCTTTTAATGCTTTTAGTACCGCTTTTAAGCGTTGTTCAAAATCACCGCGGTATTTGGTGCCGGCGAGCAGGGCGCCCATGTCTAGTGCATAGACCACGGCGGATTTGAGCACTTCAGGCACCTCATCGTTGATAATCCGTAACGCTAAACCTTCGGCAATTGCGGTTTTGCCGACACCGGCCTCACCAACAAGCAGCGGGTTATTTTTTCTACGGCGGCAAAGTATTTGAATGACACGGTCAACTTCAGCATCGCGGCCAATCAGAGGATCTATTTTGCCAGCACGAGCCAGGGTATTCAGGTTTTGTGTGAATTGCTCCAGGATACCTTCTCGTTGGGCGCTTTCGTCGCTATCTGTAGCAGGGGTTTCACTCGACTTGACAAAGTCTGTTTGATCCTTGCGAATCCCATGGCTGATGTAGTTAACAACATCTAGGCGGGTGACGCCTTGTTGCTGTAAGTAATACACGGCGTGAGAGTCTTTTTCGCCAAAAATGGCAACTAAAACATTGGCGCCAGTCACTTCTTTTTTGCCATTAGTAGTCGATTGAACATGCATGATGGCCCGTTGGATGACACGTTGGAACCCAAGTGTTGGCTGAGTTTCGATTTCTTCAGTGCCAGGGACAATAGGCGTATTTTCTTCAACAAAATGTTTTAGATGGCTGCGCAGATCATCTACATTTGCTGCACATGCACGCAAAACTTCGGCGGCAGCAGTGTTGTCCAATAAAGACTGGAGTAGGTGTTCTACCGTGATAAATTCGTGACGTGCTTGCCGGGCCTCAACGAAAGCCATGTGTAGTGTCACTTCGAGTTCTTGGGCTATCATATTTCCTCCATCACACACTGTAATGGGTGTCCATCCTGGCGAGCCCGGCGTATGACTAAATCTACTTTCGTTGCCGCTATATCACGCGTATAGATTCCACACACTCCGTACCCCTCTCGATGCACCCTTAACATGATTTGGGTTG
>JBIKXM010000109.1:0-4730 GCA_044355755.1 Burkholderiaceae bacterium
AAATACACCATTATCAGGTGCGTACCAGCCATCATGACGTGGTGAACCATGGGGCCCGCGGCTAAAGTCAAAAGGGTTGCCCGTTTGATTGGCCTTGATTGCCGAATAATTGCGACCTAATGCGCCACCATTCCGTTTCTCATTGATGACATCAAGCCGGCCTTTGACAGTAAATCCACCTGCATCATCTGCAAACCAACCCAGACCAGCCATTTTGCGATCATGGCCGGCATATTCAGAAATGCCATCACCATTTGCATCTACCGTATCGTGGCGATTCAAGTTAAAGGTAGCGGTTAATGCGCCTTTTTCTAATACCTTAGCCAAGTAGCCATCTAACTGACGTGCGCCAAAACTGCCAACCTGAGTACGTAGGTGAGCGGCATCTTCACGTGGACGTTTGGTAACAATATTGACTGTCCCTGCTAATGCTTCCGGTGCAATTAGACTAGCGCCAGCGCCGCGTGCGACATCGATACGCTCAACTCCCCATACACTGACGCTATCTAAACCATAAGCCGAGGATACTGATGAGTAAATTGGAATACCATCGATAAGCAGCGTGGTATAGCGCCCGGGTAAATTATTCAGTAGTACATTGCGCACATTACAAATCGAACACTCTACTTGTACTGCAATGCCAGGGTTTTTATCTAATGCTTCATTGATATTAGTAGCACCACTACGTTCAATCGTTTTCTCACTGATTGTTTCCGTTTTGACTAACTCATCGCGTAATGCACCGGGCCGCATCGAGCCTTGATTGCTCTTATCCAAAATAGTGATGCTAGGTAACTCTGCCTCGGTGGTTGGGTGTGCACCTACCGCCAGCGGGCAGATAATACCGGCTGCTAAAGCGAACACGTGTAATGCCGTGTAACGCCGACTCAAAAAAACTCTGCTAGTAATCATTATTTAATCAATTAAAAAAGATGGGACTTACGCATCATCATTCTGACGGGCTTGCTCGCGCGACGCTGCTTACGCAGCGTCGCTGCGTTAAGAGAGGATTGATCTGCTGCGCTGATCTGTCACCCCTTAGCGCAATGCCGCGAAAAACTAGCGCCATCAAAAACGTGTTTTGCCGAGAAGGTTTTTTGTGTAAGTCGTAGAAGGTTGGAGTCAAACACAGGCCGACCCCAACTGAAGATGATAATCGTTCTTATTTGATATTTCAATTAGAGGAAAATAAAAGTTACAAATCAGATAGTAGGAACATGCGTAAGATTTGGAGCGCTATGCAGGATTTACTGATAATTGCTAAATAAAAAAAGATAGGCATAATAGGGCGGCTATATACGAATAAGAGTATATGGATAGCATGAATAATTATTTTGAAGAATATAGATCTATCTGTTATAAAAAGTTTTTTTTGTTTGGTCTGAAAAAGTAATGAAGAAGTTAGGGCTGTTTTTTATATTGTTGTTTGTATTGGCTAAGTTGGTTTATGCAGATCGTTTGGATGAGATTCAGAAGTCAGGCGTATTACGAGTAGCCTCTCTAGACAGCAACCCCCCATTTGGTTTTTTAGACAAGCGCAGCCATCAAATTATTGGATTTGACGTTGATATTGCGCGCGCGATTGCGGATCGACTGAAGCTTAAGTTAATCGTCATGCCAACGAATACAGCCAATCGTGTTGCGCTGCTTACCGCAGGTAAAGTTGATTTGATTGCAGCAAATTTCACTATCACGCCCGAGCGACGTCAACAGATTGATTTTAGTACTCCTTACTTTGCAACCCACCAAGGATTTATTGCGCGTACTGGAACATTAAACAAAGCTGATCAGTTAAATGGATTGCGTATCGGGGTAGACAAAGGGACAACGCAGGAAATTAATTTAAGAAAAAAATACCCTCAAGCGATCGTCATTGCATACGACAACACGTCCTTAGCTTTTGCAGCATTACGCAATCGTCATGTCCAAGCGATTAGTCAAGATGATGCCAAACTGCTGGCGTTATTGGCTAAAGTGCCAGATAAGGAAAAATATGAATTGGTGCCATTTGTTTTAGCACGTGAGTTCCAAGCACTTGGATTACCCAAAAATGAAGCGCGTTTCGCCAAAGTGATCAATCAAATCTTATTCGCATTGGAGCAATCAGGCGAGATGGAGCGCATTTACCAGCGTTGGTTTGGCCCCGCGAGCACAGTACCGCTAACCCGCTCTTTCAAAATTGGTGATGCCACAACGCAATAAACTAGCCAGTACATGTTTTTGATTGTTTACCTGAAGTAACGATGATGTCACTCCCGTCATGGTTAGGCACCCATTGGCTACCAACGCAATATCTCGAATGGATATTCCAAGGTGTGTGCCTGACATTATTATTAGCCTTATCTGTATGTGGCGCGGCAACTTTACTCGGTACAGTTCTGACGGCATTACATGCCAATCGTTACGCTGTGGTCAGAGGCAGTACCCAAGCTGTATTAAGCATACATCGTAATACACCACTGATCGTGCAGCTCTTCCTGTGGTACTTCGGTGTGGCTAGCATCCTGCCAGGGCATTTAATTGAGTGGTTTCATACCCCGCATATTTACACCTTACCCTTTCATCTCAGCTTGCGCTTCCCGTCATTTGAAGTGTTAGCTGCTTTTATTGCGTTGACTTTGTATAGCGCGTGCTTTATTAGCAGTGAAATATCTGCGGGGCTGCGCGGGGTTAAAGCGACACAAAAAGAGGCCGCTTATGCATTGGGTATGACTTCCTGGCAAACTTTTTATAGTGTCATTTGGCCCCAAGCGCTAGTATTAGTTCGACGCCCATTAATCGGACAATATGCCATCGTAGTAAAAGATACTTCACTGGCGATGGTAATAGGCGTGGCTGAATTATCGTATCGTGTGCGTCAAGTCGAAAGTGAGACGCTGCTTGCTTTTCAAGCATTTGCAATTGCCACGCTGTTGTACTTGATGATCACTTTATTTTTGCAATACAAAGGCCAAGAAAAAATCACTGCATGGAAACTACCGCGCTAATCCCGACTGTTATTACTGAAAATATCGATTATTTATTCTGGGGGAGCTTACCTTATGGCTCGCTTGGAGGATGGCTGCTCACATTATTAATTAGCCTAGTGGCTGGCGTGATTGCGAGTTTATTGGGCTTATGTGGTGGCATTGCTTTAACGCTCGTGGGAGACAGAGTTAAGCAGATGCTCAATATGCTGATTGCGGTGCTGCGAGCCGTGCCAATTTTGATGCTTATCTTTTGGATGTATTTTTTATTGCCCGTATTGTTTGGTATTAATATGCCTGCTCTGGTTGCTGTTATTTGCGTCCTGAGCTTAGTGAGTGCGGCATATTTGAGTAAATCAGTCTATGCGGGTATCACGGCGATTGCCAGAGAGCAATGGTATGCAGCATTGTCTTTAGGCTTGTCAACAAAACAAGCATTGCGTCTCATTATTTTGCCTCAGGCTTTGCGTATGATGCTGCCATCGTTTGTGAATCAATGGATTGCATTAATCAAAGACAGTTCCCTCGCTTATGTGGTCGGTGTTGCCGAATTCACTTTTGTTGCTACGCAAATTAATAACCGCGAGCAAATTTATCCCTTGGAGATTTTTGTCATGTTAGCGGGTGGCTACTTTATCCTGTGTGCAACCATAGAATGGTTTGGAGGCTATCTTGAGCAAAGGTTACAGCCCCCGAAACCATCGACAACAGCATCTCGACTTCAGTTTATGCGCTAGCTTTTCTAATCGTTACTAAACGCAATCAGACGTTTGATTAAACTCGACGTATCCCAACGTCCGCCGCCCATATTCTGGACTTCTGCATAAAATTGATCAATCAAGGCAGTATTGGGTAACAGGGCACCATTTTGCTTTGCTTGCTCTAAACATAAGCCTAAATCCTTGCGCATCCAGTCAACCGCAAAACCAAAATCAAATTCATTCTTAAGCATGGTTTGACCTCGTTGTTGCATTTGCCAAGAGCCAGCCGCACCTTTGTCGATGACACTTAAAACTTTCTCCATATCTAGGCCGGCGCGCAATCCAAACGCGAGACCCTCGGCAAGCGATTGAATAACGCCTGCAATACAAATTTGGTTCACCATTTTCGCCAACTGTCCCGCGCCACTTTTACCGATAAGGGTCATAGCTGGCGCGTAAGCATGCAGGATAGGTTGAATCTGTGTAAAAGCCGGAACGTCCCCGCCACACATCATCGTTAATTTACCTGCGATCGCACCGACTTGTCCGCCCGATACAGGGGCGTCGATAAAAGCGATATTGCGCTGTGCAGCGCTTGCGTATAGCTCATGCGCCAATAACACACTGGTTGTTGTGTGATCGACAAAAATAGAACCAGCCGGCATGCTAGTAAAAGCCCCATGCTGACCGATAGTGACACTCCGCACATCATCGTCGTTGCCGACACAGCAACATACTATATCCGCCTCTTGTGCTGCTAATGCCGGTGTTACGGCAATCTGCCCACTATATTCTGCGGCCCATTGCTGACTTTTACTGGTGGTGCGGTTATAGACCGTCACGTGGTGACCTGCGCGGGCTAAATGCCCGGCCATCGGGAAGCCCATCACGCCTAGACCTAAAAAGGCAATTCGTTTGAGGGTTGGCGCTGGCGTGTTAGTTGTGTCAGGAGTCATATACTATCCAAAGAATGTTTTGCGGCAATAATTTTGTGTCAGTGCAGAAGATAGTGACGAGTGCCGTTAAAATCAACTTTTTTTGCAACTCACGTAAATCAAATGAA
>JBIKXM010000110.1:0-4722 GCA_044355755.1 Burkholderiaceae bacterium
AACCAATCACTATCCTTGGCGCTGGCTTAGTAGGGCGTCTCTTGGCCTATCAGCTGAGTCAGCAACATTATCCTGTTTGCCTCTACGAGCAGCGTTCTCAAGGTGATAGTCAATCAGCGGCGTACATTGCCGCTGCGATGTTAGCGCCCTTGGCAGAATCGGCTATCTCAGATCGCTTGATCACGGAAATGGGGCTAGCGAGTCTTAGGCATTGGCCCCACTGGATAGCCGAGCTAAATCGTCAATCGGGGGCCTCTGTTTTTTTTCAACAACAAGGTACATTGGTTGTCTGGCATCCGCAGGATAGAGATGATGCAAACCGTTTTTATCAGCGTTTAGATGCCGAGCTGATGCAGCATGCACACTATCAACCGCAAAAACTCAACCGGGCTCAATTAGTTTCACTTGAGCCGGCATTGACGCAGCGTTTTACAGAAGGTTGGTATTTGCCTGGCGAGGGCCAACTCGATAACCGGGCGCTGCTGGATGCGTTACTTCACTATCTGGTGCAGAACGACGTAAAAATTCACTGGGGTCAAACTGTCTCTGTTGAGGATATCCACTCCGGTCTGATTATTGATTGTCGGGGCGTCGGTGCGAAAACCGCATGGCAGAGTAGTCCCGCTGTACCCGCACATCAGCTACGCGGAGTGCGTGGGGAAATACTGCGTGTACATGCGCCAGAAGTAACGCTACAACGACCGATACGTTTAATCCACCCACGCTATCCGCTGTATATCGCACCTAAGCCAGGCAATATATATGTAATTGGCGCAACAGAAATTGAGAGCGAAGATTACTCTCCGATGAGTGTACGTTCAACGCTCGAGTTGTTAGGTGCCGCTTATAGCATTCACCCTGGTTTTGCTGAGGCGCGTATTTTAGAAATACGGAGCCAGTGTCGGCCCGCCTTTTCTGATAACTTGCCAAAAATATATTGGAATGGTGGCAATTACCTAGCGATCAATGGTTTATATCGTCATGGTTATCTGATTGCGCCGGCTGTTGTTGAGGCGGTATCAGCTTTGCTCAAATATCTCCAAAATCCTGCGCTCACGAGCTACGCTAGTTGGCAGGCCCAGCAACCTTGGCCCGGTTTATTTCATACTCATCTGGAAACACAACATGGAAGTATTCATTAATCACATATCAGTCCAGCTGGCAGAGGGGGCAACCTTAAGCCAAGCATTACAAGACAGCGATGCACGTCAGCCTTTTGCGGTTGCGCTTAATCTACAATTTGTTCCGCGATCGGCCTATGATGCAACCCTCTTAAAAGCGGGTGATCGGATTGAAATAGTGCATCCCGTGACTGGAGGGTAAGCAGATGAGCGAGACACACCTTGTACTGTATGGGCAAACCTTTTCTAGTCGCTTGCTCTTAGGTAGCGCCAACTATCCATCGCCGGCGATACTGGAGCAGGCTATTACTGTCGCTAAACCTGGCATGTTAACCGCTGCCTTACGTCGCCAGAGTGCACAAAACAAAGAGAGTGGTCAAAATTTCTGGGCTTTGCTACAGCAATTAAATATTCCTATTCTGCCGAATACGGCAAGCTGCTATTCGATTGAGGAAGTGATTGCCACGGCACAAATGGCTCGTGAGATATTTGCGACTGACTGGATTAAATTAGAACTGATTGGTGATGATTACACCTTGCAGCCTAATACGCTAGAACTCGTCCAAGCCGCCGATCTACTGCTACGTGATGGATTTAAAGTCTTGCCTTATTGCACCGAAGACTTGGTGCTCTGTCAGCGCTTAGTCGATGTCGGTTGTCAAGCCATTATGCCTTGGGCGGCGCCAATCGGAACAGGTCGTGGGCCAATGAATAGCTATGCTTTGCGCTTATTGCGTGAACGTATCGATGTACCTCTGTTGATTGATGCGGGGCTCGGTTTGCCATCACATGCTTGTACCGTGATGGAGTGGGGCTATGATGGCGTCTTGCTGAATACAGCTGTCGCTCAAGCACGTGATCCAGTTTGTTTGGCTACAGCCTTCGTGCAAGCCGTGCATGCGGGAAGATTGGCCTATCTTGGTGGCGCGATTGCTGCGCAAGATCAAGCCCAACCGAGTACCCCATTATTAGGGATTCCTTTTTGGCACCAACAGGAACATACGACTTAACTCAATTATCATGATTCCTGGCGCAGAGATGCAAAGTGGTAATACATTTTAAATTCAAGAATGCACAGCACTTTCGATGTTTGCAGTTAGTACAAGAAGTGCGCACAATTCGAGTTTTATAAGCTGTTGCGCTGTGCCTCAAGGTGAGCGATGCTAAAGCACAACCCGCAGGATTTTGTGTCAGGACGTAGACAAAGCCGCCTTGACAGTGTTGTCCTTGCAGGACAGGCCTTGCCAGGACAATTTTGGGCGAGTCCGGTATGTCCGTCCTCTGCCGATAAAATAACTGTCTAACCAAGATGAGTCGACCACCTATGAATACAGAAATTAAAAAATACTTCTCTTTAGTAATATGGATTGCGGTATTGATATTGATAGGTTGGTGGATGGGCTTGATAACGCAAAATCAAGTCAACACTTGGTATAGTTTGTTACATCGATCATCCTTGACGCCACCCAATTATGTATTTGGAATCGTCTGGACTATTTTGTACGCAATGATTGGCCTCAGTGGTTGGTTGATTTGGTGTCAGCGATCATTTCCCGGTTTGCAGCAGATTAAAAATCTGTATCTCATATTGCTTCTCTTGAATTGGAGTTGGACGCCTTTATTCTTTTACTACCATTTGACGGGCTATGCGCTTGCAGTTTTAGTATTAATGGATATTGGCGTGAGCAGTATGATTTACTTGAGCTACACCAGGCTTAAATTAGTCGCGCAGCTGATGGTTCCTTATTTACTATGGATTCTTCTGGCTACCTATTTAAATTTCTATATCTGGTATCACAATTAGAGGCCGTTTTCTTGCCTGTCGCATACGCCTCGGTCAGTGCCTGAGGCCGTCTCTACGGAGGTGTGCCATGCCACAATGCTCTCATTGGGTTAGCCGCTCTATTTTATGTATATGCCCTACTTTTGGCTGCTCGTGATGGCTGCTGCGGTCTCACACTGGCGTGCTCCTTGCCTAGCTGCGTTTCACGCTATCCGTATGAAAAAATTGCGCGTGCGGAGCAGCCGAATTTTGCCAAATTTTTAATCAATTTAAGAATAATCGTCACGATTTGACAACATTTGCAGTTGTTTATCTGGAATGCGGTCTATCTCATTCATTCTATTGAATTAAATCACCTCAAGTCCTCCCCGATTCTAGCTAACTCATTGTTTAATTAGAAGAATATGCTCTTTTTTTAGATGCCAAGACTTGACCACGGCGAAACCATAGACTAAAGTGGGGGAAAGTGTAGAAAAGTGTTTTTTAGTGTGACAGTGGAATAAGATTTTCTTGTAAACGTTGTGCTTCACTGGAGGGTGTCTACCATCATGTTTCAGGGTGCGTCAGCGTTAACACTCGATGCTAAAGGGCGAATGTCAATTCCGGCACGGTACCGTGAAATTTTGCAATCAAAAGCCCAAGGACGCGTCACCTTAACCAAGCATCCAGACGGATGCTTGTTGCTATTCCCTGAGCCTGAATGGGAGATCTTTCGCACCAAAATTGCATCATTACCGATGGATGCCCATTGGTGGCGGCGGATTTTCTTGGGTAACGCTGCGGAAATAGAGTTAGACAGCGCCAGCAGAGTCCTGGTCGCGCCTGAATTACGAGCAGCCGCGGCACTAGAAAAAGATGTCATGCTACTAGGCATGGGCAGTCACTTTGAAATTTGGGATGCAGCCATCTATACAGCGAAGGAGCAAGAAGCGATTACTGCTGGTATGCCGGATGTCTTAAAACAATTGAGTTTTTAAATGATGATAAACGCTGAACAGCCTCAACAGCATGATGCCGTACTGCTTCAAGAAGCAGTGGCGGCTCTCGTCACACGGACCGATGGCATCTATATTGATGGAACATTTGGCCGAGGGGGGCATAGTCGAACCATCTTATCGCAACTCAATCCACAGGGGCGACTGATTGCCTTTGACAAAGACGTGGAGGCTATTACTTATAGCCAAACAATCACCGATTCGCGTTTTTTAATCGTACATGACAGCTTTGCCAATCTTCAGACCGTGCTGGTCAATCAGGGGATTACCCAAGTGGCTGGCATATTGTTTGATCTGGGCGTCAGTTCTCCGCAACTCGATAATGCCCAAAGGGGATTCTCTTTCCGTCAGGATGGTCCCTTAGATATGCGCATGAACACTAGCAAAGGGCTAACAGCTGCACAATGGTTAGCTGTAGCTGATGAACAGGAAATCACAAAGGTTATTCGACAATATGGGGAAGAACGGTTTGCTGCGGCAATCGCAAAAGCGATTATTGCTCGCCGACAAGAAACAACAACACGCGGGCCGCTTACGCGCAGTGCCGAATTGGCACAAATCATTAGCCAAACCGTTAAAACATACGAAGCCGGGCAAAATCCAGCGACGCGCACCTTTCAAGCCATACGGATTTTTATCAATCAAGAGCTTGAGGATCTCGCGCAGGGTCTGGCAGCTGCGTTGGAAATGCTTGCACCCGGCGGGCGGTTGGTAGTGATTAGCTTTCACTCATTAGAAGATCGTATCGTCAAAAATTTTATGCGTTCACATGCCGGGTGGACTGATAGCCAAACACAATTATTACGTCGACGCTTGCCGCTTA
>JBIKXM010000259.1:0-2734 GCA_044355755.1 Burkholderiaceae bacterium
TCAGGATATTGCCCTCCTTGCGTACTGCCGGGTTGAGCAGATGAGTTATAGGCAGGGATAGCGGTCGGGGTCAAAGCTGATCCAATGCCACTGACTATTCCGGTTAATAAGGCTTGCAATAAAATGCCGCCTTGCTTACTGACCACCTTGCCAGAAATACCTTGAATACCATCGATGTCTAGACCATACGCTTTGATCGGTGCTTCGTACACTTCACCGCTGTTGGTAATGCAGCTAATCGTATTTGAAATGACATAGGCACGCTCTGCGCTGAGTATGGCAATCCCAGACCCACTCAGAAAACAGTCCCCTAAATCATTTAATTTCCAACCATTAGGTAAAGTCGCATCTCCTTTTATCCGCGTCACAAAAGGCGCCCCAACATCGTTAGCTGAATTAACCGATCCAACTGCCCCTGAAATTGACCCAGGCGGTCTCGCGTTAATGCCTGACAGCATGACAGCTTCAATCGCTGAGTTGACGGGGATTACCAGCTTATTTTCTGTATCGCTTGTTTCTGCTTCTTGTTTGATCTCTGCTTTCCAAACCTTGACTTCTGGGCGATCATTCTGTATTTCTTCTTTTATCCCATCCGGTAAATTCAAAGTATCACCTTTTGACTTTGTAGATGGTTTGTCTAAATCCGTAAAATCTAAATGACTTGCTCCTGCCGGAGGCAATTCTTTATTGAGATCGACCTTAACGGATTCAACAGGTGGTGGTAAAGGTTGTTGAAATGGTTGCGGCCTGACAGCGCTATTTTGGTTTTCTTGACGTAGACGATTGACCTCTTCGCTTAATTTAGAGATCTGTGCCGTCAGATCCTCTAACCCTTGATTGCGATATGTCGTTGGCAATGCTTGAAATTTATAGTCTGCCGCCGATTGCGTTTGTTCTTTTGCTTGCTTAACTTCTACCGCTATGTTTTCTCGATAACGGTTTTGTACAAATATTAAGATGACACCAACGATGATTAGGGCGGCAAAGATGATCTTGTATTTTTTATCAAGCTCTTTCCACTTTTCTAGAAAGTCATTCATTCTCTACCTCGCTCTTTTTTGGCGAAGACAATCACCCGAGTTGATTCATCTTTCATCAACAGCGGTTTTGGATAGATCGATACCGCCTGCACTACATCACCATCAAATTCAGACTCACGCAGCATGGTCTGTTTTTCTGTTGGATTCGTGACTTTATAAACATAGATATCACCCTCTCGATGACTTAGTTTTCTCTCCAGTTCAACGAGTAAGTTATTCATAACGATAGGTGATAGCTGCATCTCGATAGTTGAGTAACCATTCGGTGTTCCGCCTAGTGCAACTATCTCCATTAAAGATTGCATCGAAGATATATAGTCGTGACTCTTATGTGACTTTTTCTGAGCACCAGTAGAAAACCCTGCATCTTCGACAAGAATGGTTTGTGCGGGAATATTTTTAGGGATTAATTGCAAACCTAGAACAGGGCCACTTTCCGCTGGCTCGAAATAAATTTGTGTCGCTCGTTGCACACCAGGCTTGAACGCAATATAAACATTATTGCTCCCTGCTCTCTTATCGATCACCAGATCTGTTGTGCCAACGATATGGGGGTTAGTAAAGGGAAGTTGAATGCGATTAGGTTCTGTCGCACTCAAATAGACTGATACGCTCCCCCCATTTGTCATGCTAATCGTTCTTGCCCGCGTAAAGTCTAAAGCGTGCTTGCTTTCACCCGAAATGCGCATCACGCCCGGTAATACTATTTCTTTTTCTTTGCTATCTTTCACCGCTATTTCAGGATGAACATCTTGCACCTTAAATGCTTTCTTGTTACTGACTTGCGTAGTTTGTTTCTTTGAAGAATTTTGCGTGTTATTAGATGATGCGTTATCAGCAAACGCCATACTTATATTTAATAAGCAGGCTATGATAAGTATGATGTCTTTCACGAGAATCATTTTTTGTTTGCCTCCAACCAGGCTGTGTTGTGTGCCCTATCCCCTGGATAAGAAATAATCTTATCTACCCACAAGCGGTAGTTCTCGATATGCGCTGCATATTCGTATACATAAGGTTCGTGTGTATCCCGAGCCGCATTGACGGTATGCAATTCACCCATCACAAAGTGCCGGTCTAATTGCTGATCGTACTCATATCGATTGAATACAAAGTAATAGCTACCTAATTCGCGTTCCGCTTTGGCTTTTTCAATTTTGAGATCGATCTCTTTGGCAATCCGTGTATAGGCGTTGGGTGATAAGAATGTTCTTAGAAAAACTTTTTGATATTCAGCATTAGCTGGATTGATATGCGATATCGCATTTGTCACAGCAATCAATGTCGCCATTTGCGCACCCTTATCGAAATGTGATTTCTCTATGACGGAGTTGTTCGGCATACCAGGCGTTTGGATCACAATGATTTCGCTTTGAAACAGCAGCTTTATTCCAAGAAAAACAATGGTGATTGTTAATCCTGCGGCAACCCATACGAGTACTTTGTTTTTTGATTTCAGTTCAGTGATCGATTGATTCCGTACAGAGAATTCCATGCTAGCCACCTCTTACTTTTTTCATGACTGCATTCATGTAAGACGATGAGCCACGATAGAGAGCAACCGAGTCACCAACATATAAGGTTTTTTGATGACGAATCGTGCTGGAATACGCCTTTAATCCCATATTAAAAAAATATGCACGCAGAGAACCCGGCAACTGATTCAGTTTCCACTCAATCAATGCTCTAGTGAG
>JBIKXM010000111.1:0-4698 GCA_044355755.1 Burkholderiaceae bacterium
AAACCTGTCGCTGTCGCATACTGGCTTGTGCTTATCAGGTAGTCTGTATACAGTTCTAAGTCTTCTTTTTTCATCGTTACAAAATAGCAGATTTCAGTGCTCCTGCGTAACATCAGTTAGATAAGACTATTGCATAACTTCATATAACTAAGTTATGCTAGAAATCAATATGGTGTTGCGTAATACTTGCTTCCGCGTCTATCTATTTGATAGGTCTTGATCGCTGTATGCTAGGCACCTTGCCTTTGAACTGCTCACAAAGTTATGCAACGGTCTTTAAATAGCGTAATAGTAAGTTTTTGCGAAAGGCTGACATTGAATGCGGAAAGAGATAGATTAGGCAATTCAGAGATAGATAAACCAAGTCTGAAATAGCTGCTGGAGAGTATCTCTAAGTCTATATAAATAGCTTTAGAGATATCTTTTTTCAGCTACACCGCTGGTTATGTAATGATTGTTTAGGTTAATTATCAAGGTGATCATAGAGCACAGTGAAGGATCCCGCGGCATTGGCTATCCCTGATTTAACATCAGCATAGCGCTTATAGAATGCTACATAATATAACGTCACGTTACCATTTTCATCGGTCATAAAATCGTTTGTATTTTCGGCAAAACTCTGCACCTTTCTGTTTTCATCTGAAATCCCCACCACGACACCAGATGCAACACCTGCTTGGCCCCAGTGGTTGAGTAATAGATAGGTTTCACCATCATCTTGAAATAAGGTCTTAAACCCATTTTTCCCTATCTCCCAGGGTTCAGAAGCACCAAACCTAACATAAATCTTTTTATTGGGTGGGCAACTGGTCAGTCGCAAAGCAAATCGGGTAGCACCAGAAGTTGAACCAATCTGAGGGAACGCTTTAACTGAATGTTTCCCTAACGGGACTGTAACAGGACCATCGATACGACAGGCACTCATTGTTAACTCGCCTTTGAATTGCGCACTGAAATCAGCAGCCGTTGCTAATTTCTGTAGCAATAAACCTAGTATGCATAAGCCCATCAATAGCTTTTTAAATATGCTCACGGTATACCCTCCGAATAGATTTTTTGACTCTTTTTGGTGTATTTTTATTCATATTTCAAGACGAAATGTGCTGTTGCATTCACTGCCCCTATTTTCACTGCATGCGCAGGAAGGGTGCGAACATAAGCTGCTTTTAGATGTAGGTTACGTGTTTCTCCTGAACCAGGTAAAAGCCTACCAGTATTTAATGGATAGACGCTTTGCCCGCCATCTACGCTGATGGCAATCGCCACCCCCTTAGCATTTCCTGGTACCCAGGGAGCAAGAGCGATATAGTCACTAAATCCAGGCTCAGTGGTAGTTGACTCCAAGGCCATGACTATATTTTTCACGGATGGACAGATTAATGTAATCGGCTCAGGAAAATCTATCCACGGCCCTTTTTCACCTATTTGAGAGATCGTGTTCGCATCTATTTTGCCCAGATCAACAATGATATTTTTATATCCTCCGCTGACTGTACATGTGCTTGTTATTAACGACCCTGAAAAATTTGCCGTTACTGACTCAGTAGCACCAACGAAGCAACTCGCTCCCACACCACTGATTATCATGATCATGCTGTAAATGACTTTTTTTATCATGCAGTTCTCCCTCTAAGAAGCCAATCCCGGATGGTATGGAGAGAAACCTGTAAAACCAAGTTGATTTTTGCAAAATCAGAATTTTCTAGAAAAATATAAGAAAAAACTTACAAGTAAAGATAAGAAAATACGTAACTGATGCGGGAAGTATATGTAGAAAAATGACACCCCAATTAGTATTCACATGACATCTTTTTGGGACTTAGATGATTGATATGATCATTTTTAAGGTAAGGAGTATGAGCTATGCTCTATCATTTTGAGTGCTTATTCGTCCGCAACAGTTCTATAGTGATCGACAGTGAATGTTTATCATGCAAATTCGTCAAAGAAGCCAGATCACACTTCAACAGCACTAAGCCAATATGACTGCGTAGGCACCTTTACTGTTAAGGCTCAACCGTTAGGGAAAACAAGCGAAACATCTGGAGCAGTTTACGCAAATCTGGTTTTGCTATTTCAATCTCACACTACCATCTAAGCGAATCGTTGTGCCATTTAGCATCACGTTTTCAATAATATGCTGGGCAAGTTGCGCATACTCAGCGGGCAAACCTAAGCGTCGTGGGAAAACCGTCATACCATTCAGCGCATCTTGTACATCTGGGCGCATGTTTTCTAACATAGGTGTAGCAAATAGGCCTGGTGCAATGGTCATTATGCGGATACCGTAATTAGCTAATTCACGTGCTATTGGCAGTGTCATACTGATCACCCCTCCCTTAGCCGCCGCATAAGCAGCTTGACCAATCTGGCCTTCTTCAGCTGCAATCGAAGCGGTATTAATAATCACACCGCGCTCCCCTTCAGGATTTACTACATTTTGACTCATCGCGCAGGCAACCAAACGAGTCATATTAAAGGTTCCAATAAGGTTGATTTGTACTGTTCGTATAAAACTAGCGAGATCGTGTGGCCCAGTTTTACCTAATATTTTTTTGGCAGGGGCAATGCCGGCGCAATTAATCAAGCCCTGAATGCTTCCAAAAGCACCCCGCGCGATCTCGATCGCAGCTTGAGCCTCACCTTCATTTGTAACATCGGTTTTACAAAATATAACCCGCTGACCCAACTCAGCAACAAGTTTCTCCCCTTTGGAGGAATCCATATCAGCGATTAACAGATTTGCCCCTAGAGCATGGAAATGCCTAACTGTCGCAGCGCCTAAACCGGAAGCCCCGCCTGTAACAATAAAAGTTTTTTGTTGGATTTGCATGCTTTTATTCTATTTAATAAATGCAATTGAGGCTTATCTTTGCTTTACATAAGCCTCAATCGTTGCGCCCGTCTTGTTATCGCTCGGCTCTCTAGACGGTAACGTATGGATATCCCAGTTATTACCCTATTACATAATAGTCTTACCCAATTTATCGCAGCAGCTGGATAATGCAAGGTATGGAGTAAGCCCTACAGGATGATGTCGGGCTAACGCTCTAAGTATTTATAAATTGGACTAATGTGTCACGCGTGTGATGCCATCGATAGACAGCAGTCTAACTCTGTCGCCAGGTACAAAATTTTCATCAGCAGCTTGGGTGATCGCACGTAATTCACCACTGTCAAGCTTCACCATAATTTCCAGACCTTTTTGCTTGCGTATCTGACCTTCGATAGCATTGCCGGCAACTCCTCCTGCAAGTCCGCCGATTATGCCTGAAACGAGCGAGCCTCGCCCACCGCCGATATTGCTACCAGCAGCAATCGCACCGACGGCGGCACCTGAGAGTGCACCAATACCCGTTTCTCCGGCATCGATTGTCACAGGGCGTACAGATTGGACAACCCCCATACGAACGATCTGTTCACGTTGAGCTTGACCGCTACTATAAACTGAGGATGAATTACCTGTTGCACATCCTTGAATCAAGAGAGCGGTACAGCAACATATAAGCAAAGTGGGCGTTAAAAAACGATTATTCATATTAGCTCCTTATTATGAAAAACGATAACCAAAAATTTGATAAAAACGGTCACTGATCTCTTCAATTGAGAAATGGTGGTTTTGCGGCCCAACCGATTCTACCTTGATTGCACCTAATAAATTGCTTAACCGGCCAATTGTTAGCCAATCAAGTTGACGTGTAATACCATACATCAGTCCAGCACGGAAAGCATCACCACAACCGGTTGGGTCGACGACTTGTTTGGGCTGGATTGCTGGAATAATTTGTTGTTTATCTTGCTCGACAATAAGACTGCCTTTTTCGCCTTGAGTAATCACCAGAGCTTGTACTTGGCCCGCTATTTCTGTCAGGGTCAGTTTGGAAATATCCATAAATAATTGTGCTTCATAGTCGTTTACTGTTAGGTAGTGACTAAGTTCAAGTAGTTCCTTGAGTTCTGCGGCACTAAAGGTAGGAAGCATCTGGCCCGGATCAAAAACAAAGGGGATGCCGAGATCGGCACATTCTCTTGCATGCTCTAACATAGCGCGTTTATTATCCGGCGCAATGATGCAAAGATCGATGTTTTTAGTATCACTCACTTTGTTCAGATAAGCATACGCAGAAGCACCTGGATGAAATGCTGTGATCTGGTTATTTTGTTTGTCCGTAGTGATCGTCGCTTGCGCAGTGTATTGATCTGACAGCGTACGAATATGTTGACGATCAATGCCAAGTGCGTCGAAATGGGCTAAATAGGATGCACTATCATGACCTACTGTGGCCATAATCTGTGGCTTTTCTCCAAGTAAGTGCAGTGAATATGTGATATTGCCACCACACCCACCAAACTCTTGGCGCATTTCAGGAACAACAAAACAGAGGTTCAGAATATGAATTTTTTCCGGCAAAATATGCTCATGAAAATAACCATCGAAGGATAAAATTCGATCAAACGCAAGTGCACCACAGATTAAAGAAGTCATACAAATAATTAGTTGGGGTAAAACAAAAATAGTTGATAGCTAGCCGCGTTGGCTTTACTACGCAATGTAATTTCCAACGGCAAGCTGGCTTTTTTAGGCAAACCTTGTGAGCCTAGATGTTGTTGATGACTAGATAAATAGTCCCGCACATTAAATGTCTGCCGAGAAATTAATTTACCTTGCGTATCTATCAAGCTAAGTTCGAGTGCGGG
>JBIKXM010000112.1:0-4674 GCA_044355755.1 Burkholderiaceae bacterium
TTCGCTTTCATCTACATGAAATACAAAGCGTGCGATATCTACGAAACGTCGCCGCTGGTCGATTCTTTCCATATCAAAACCAACCGCTGCACGACTAATCACCACACCAATATGGCTTGCAGTATGAGAAATACTCCAGTGATAAGGAAAACTTACTTGCGGCTGTAATTGGGTATTATCAGAAGCCTCAGGATTCACTCTAAGTAATCTCGTCTGCTGATCTTCGCACAATGATATTTCTCGCCCCATATAAAGAGATAACATTCTTTTGAGAATAATGCGTGAGGCAATAATTTGTTTTTTGCGCAGCGGATGTGTAATCTGCTCGAGAACAGCTAATGTCGAAGGATGCAAATCGTGCATACTTTCTTCAAACAAAAAATGATCATTCAGATCAGCCAGAAAAACAGTGACTTCAGCAGCATGCACAACTATTCCATCCGTTTAAAAATGAGCGAAGTATTGATACCACCAAAAGCAAAATTATTGCTCATAATGTATTCACACTTTATATGGCGCCCTTCGGTGATTAAATAATCCAGATCGGCACAGACCGGATCAATATTCAGCAAATTTAAAGTAGGCGCAAACCAATCCTCAAGCATCATACCAATTGATATCCAGGCTTCTAAAGCGCCACACGCACCTAATGTATGCCCAATATAACTTTTACTGGAAGAAATTGGCACTTGATTACCCAACACTTGATAAGTTGCATGAGACTCGGCAGTATCGCCGTGATAGGTCGCTGTCCCATGCGCATTAACATAACCTATCCTTGCAGGAGGAATCGCTGCATCGTCCAACGCCAATTGCATCGCCTGGGCCATCGTATCAGCATGCGGCTGGGTTACATGCTTACCATCACAATTGCTACCAAAGCCAACCAATTCAGCATAGATTCTAGCCCCTCGACGCACCGCATGTTGATACTCTTCCAGAATCAAGGTGCCTGCGCCCTCACCTACAACTAAACCATCACGATCACGATCAAATGGTCTCGGCGTCCTTTCAGGTGTTTCATTGAGCGTACTCGTAGAAAATAAGGTATCAAACACTACCGCATCACTTGGGCTAAGCTCTTCCGCACCTCCCGCTATCATGACATCTGCATGGCCATATTTGATCGCTTCATAAGCATAACCAATGCCCTGGCTACCCGAGGTACAAGCACTGGATGTCGTAATCACCCTACCGGTTAAACCAAAAAAAACGGCGATATTGACCGGCGCCGTGTGCGACATCATCTTAATATAGCTCGTTGCATTCACACCATCTGTTGATTTATCGAGCAGTAGTTGATAAAAATCAAGCACTGCTTCTGGCGAACCAATCGATGACCCATAAGCCACACCAACTCGACCAGAGGATAACAAATTTTGCGCCTCCAATAATTGTGCATCTGCTAACGCTAACTCAGTTGCACGACAAGCCATCAACGCGACCCTTCCCATACTTCGAGTAGCTTTTCGTGTATAGCGTGTCTCCGGCAAAGCAAATGGCATAGCTGGCGCAGCCAGTTGGGTATTCAGCCCTCGATATGCTGCCCAATCCGCCATTCTGACAATACGGTTTTGATAACTTTGCAAATTACTAAAGACCGTTTGCCAATCATGTCCCAAAGGGCTGATTCCAGCCATTCCTGTTACAACCACTCTACGTTGTTTAGAGTTCATATGAGACCTCTGCACAACTGTCACGAGCGGTCAAAAGAGAAGGCGCTGACGCACAGAAAGCGGAGTGTACGACCTGCACAGCGGAGCAGGTCATTAGGGCGTGCTTCGACTGCGCCGTTTCCTTGGCGCGGACCTTACAGCACGCCAGTACATGAGTATTTCGAGCCCCGCGCAACGCAGTATTTAGTGCCGGCGTAACTTTGTTACATGAAGTTAGCCTACACTGAAACTTGTGTTTTGGATCGCGCAGTAGGTTGTGCAGGAGTCTCATACCATGCCCCCATTGACTGAAATAACCTGGCGCGTAATATAGGCAGCCTCTGCTTGCATTAAAAAATTGACTACGGCAGCGACCTCCTCTACTTGTCCGGCACGCCGCATCGGAATATGTGTTAACGCATGCGCTAATACTTCTGCGCTCACCATATCCGTTTCAATTAGTCCAGGAGCAACGCAATTGACTGTGATCTGTCGTTTCGCTAACTCAATTGCTAAAGCCTTGGTTGCACCAATAATGCCAGATTTAGCAGCGCTGTAATTCACCTGTCCTCGATTGCCCGTCAAGCCAGAAACCGAAGCAAGCGTTACAATCCGTCCGGGTCTGCGTGCAGCCACCATAGGTAATACCAAGGGCTGCAACACGTTATAAAAACCATCTAAATTGGTCTGTATCACACTATCCCAATCGTCATCGGTTAACGCTGGGAAAGCAGCGTCTCGTGCGATACCTGCGTTGCACACGACACCATAAGGAGCACCCTGTTCGGCAATATATTGCTCCAAACACTGCCTGACCTCAACCCGATTCGCAATATCAAATTGCAGCATCACCGCCTGACTACCCAATGCTGCGATATCGTCAGCAACCCCTTTTAATGCTTGCTGCTGACTGCGGCAGTGAATTGCCACGCGATAACCTTCTTTGGCTAATCTGAGTGCAACCGCTTTACCAATACCCCGACTGGCACCCGTGATTAAGATGGTTTTTTCTATATTCGTATTTAAATAAGTCACTTATTCCAGTCCCATTTCATGCGTATGACTTTGTAGTTTCAATCGCTTTGCATAGGTTCGGTTTGCTCACGTTTGCCTCTCCTGAAACTTTGTTAGGACTTACGTAAAAACCCCTTAGCTGTGTTGTGCTTTCTTGCCTTACTGACTTGCGCTGTCTACGTCAGCATGTCTTGCCAGGAAAATGTTGCGTAAGTCCTGTCTGTTAGCGGCTACGCTGTACAGCTCATGTTCTACTTTTGCAATAGGATTGGACAGCTCCTTTGGCTGAAACAGGGTAATAATTGCCTCGCATAATTTTTTCCCCTGCATATCGGAGATGCATGCATTGACTGCGGCTAAACCTTGCTCGGATTGAAAATCACGCTGAAGTGAAATTAATAACTCATCGCCTGGATGAAAATAGGCTACATGACTGATATATTTTCGCGTTCCCAATAGAAACCCTGGCTTCACCGACACACCACACTGATATTGTGCAAGACCAGATAACACGGCAGCCGCTTGCGCGATAAATTCGATACCTATCCAAGCCCCTATGGTCTTTGCATCACTCTCTGCCAGAAACGGATAATCACTGCGTACCCTTACTTTGACTACCACTGTGTCTCCGGTTGTGGCAATAAGCGAATCTACCAAGATCATAGGCGCCCTATGTGGAAAATATTTTGCTAAGTCAGACATCTGTACGTTTAAATATCAAAGAAGTATTATTGCCACCAAAAGCAAAATTATTACTCATCACTATATTGGCCACACCACGCTGCCCGGGTTGGACAAAATTTAAACTAGGCAGCGTATCATCTCTGACTTGATCCCAAATATGCGGCGGATAAAAGGCCTGCTCAGTTAAGGTTAACCAAGTCAACGCGGCATCTATTGCACCTGCGGCACCCAAGCAATGGCCCGTCAGTGGCTTAGTCGAACTGACAGGTACATCTGGAAAAATTTGCTGCACTAATTTGGCTTCCATCGCATCATTTTGTTGTGTTGCAGTACCATGTAGGTTAATGTAGTCCAACTGATTCGCATTGATTTTTGCTCTGCGCAAGGCCTGTTGCACCGCCAAGACAGGGCCGATGGCACGAGGGTCAGGTGCAGAAATATGATACCCATCAGAAGATTCACCCCATCCTATCAATGCCACCGCACTCGGAAGCGTAGACATTAGAAATAATGCCGCACCTTCACCGATATTGATTCCTTGTCGATTTTTTGAAAAAGGTTGACAACGATCTATTGATAATGACCCCAACGCATGAAAACCTGCCATCGTAAATTTGCATAAAGTATCGACACCACCTGCTAACACCAAGTCAAACATGCCTGCCGTTAATAACCGAGCAGCCGTTGCAAGCGCTTTCGCACTCGAGGTACAAGCCGTTGAAATGACCCAGTTGGGACAATATAAACGCAAGTACTCTGACAAAAAATGCGCGGATGAACCGAGTTCTTGTTGGGCCAAATGATAATCTTCTGGGAAATTCCCTACTGTTAACAATGATTGAATTGCTTGCTCGCCTTCCGCCATCCCAGAGGTGCTTGTACCTAAAACAATCGCGACTCTTGCCATCGGATACCTGGAAAGCATCTGATCGATCTCAGCGGTTATTTGCTGTGCTGCGAGTGCCAGTAATTTATTATTTTTAGATTGAAATTCAAGCGGCATCTGCGCTAACCCAGGTAAATCAGCATTAACCTGGCCGACATAACGTGTGGTTCCTAAGCTGTATCGATCAGTTTTGATGAGTCCTGGACTAGTACCGGTAAACAAATGATCAGCGACTTCCGCCTTATTATTACCAAGTGCACAAACCAGGCCCAATGCATTGAGATAAATCGTGGTCATGATTAATTACATATCTTGAATTCAACTATGAAGTGCAATTTTGAAGAAGAGTGGTTAAGAGGCGAGAATGCGATAGCATCCAAGCTTTTTGACTCGCCAGTCGAAATTGCAACAAATGAACTATACGCACCTCAGCCA
>JBIKXM010000113.1:0-4642 GCA_044355755.1 Burkholderiaceae bacterium
GATAAAGGGCGTTTACGCTTATCTCTCAAAGCGGCTTTGGCAGACGAGGAAAGTAAATCTGATGCTGTGCCGGCAGATTCTCCTAGCTACGAATCGTAGAGCTTGCTAAATCAGATGCGGGCAGTTTCTATTACGCAATTTGGTGCTGCCGAAGTTTTGCAAGTAAGTAACCGGCTTATTCCTGAGCCTGGGCCAGGAGAGGTTCTGATTAAGGTGCATGCATCAGGTATTAATCGGCCTGATATATTGCAACGTCAGGGCTATTATCCTGCCCCTCCGGGGGTAGCGCCTGATATTCCTGGGCTGGAAGTAGCAGGCAAAATTGTTGCTGGTGATTGTTTACATCCTGATAATCGTTATCAGTTTGCTCTGGGTAGCGATGTCTGTGCACTGCTTCAGGGTGCAGGCTATGCAGAATACTGTATCGCTCCTTTAGCACAGTGTTTGCCGATTCCATCTGGGCTTTCTTTAATCGAAGCGGCTTCTTTGCCTGAAACATTCTTTACAGTGTGGAGCAATGTTTTTGATCGTGCTCGTCTTGGCCAATCTGGTCCAGGTGAGACTCTATTGGTTCAAGGGGGCAGCAGCGGTATAGGGGTTGCGGCTATCCAAATGGCGCATGCTCTTGGTTATCAAGTTTTTGCGACGGCAGGCAGTCAGGATAAGTGTGCTGCGTGTGAGCAGTTGGGCGCAACACGCGCGATTAATTATCGTGAAGAGGACTTTGTTACGCTGATTAAGCAATTCACTGACAATCGTGGTGTGGATGTGATTCTTGATATGGTGGCCGGAAGTTATCTGCAACGAGAAATAGATTGCTTGGCGGATGATGGGCGCTTGCTTATCATTGCGTTCTTAGGCGGAGCAAAAGCTGAGATTGATTGTGCACAAATTTTGCGGCGCCGTTTAACTGTTACTGGTTCAACATTGCGTTCGCGCTCGCAGGCATTTAAACAATCAATTGCTGATGCCTTGCAACAACAGGTGTGGCCATTGATCGCCGCAAAAAAAATTCGTCCGGTTGTTTATCAAACCTTTCCTGCTGAAGAAGTTGTTCAGGCGCATCGTTTGATGGAGAGCGGGCAACATATTGGTAAATTAGTACTCACATGGTAAATAGACAGAAAGCCTATCCTTTAGTGATTGGTAATTGGAAAATGCACGGTAGTTTAGCGTTCAATGCGCAGCTGCTGTCCGAGTTTGTTAACGCATCACCCGTTTTAACCAATATCGCATTATGTGTGCCTTATCCTTATTTACAGCAATGTCAACAACTGCTCAGTCACAGTGAAATAGCGTGGGGAGCACAAGACGTGTCAGCACATCCACAAGGAGCCTTCACGGGGGATGTGAGCGCGAGTATGTTGGCGGATTTTGCCTGTAAATACGTAATCGTTGGGCATTCAGAGCGTCGTGTTTATCATCAAGAGACAGATCAATTAATTGCAGCAAAAACGCTGGCAGTGATTAATTCAGGGATGTTGCCCATACTCTGTTTGGGTGAAACGTTGGCGCAACGTGAGTCTGATCAGACGGCACAAATAGTGCAAGCACAACTGAAGGTGGTATTAGATGCTTTGCCGACTGATGCCTTGAGTAAGCTAATTTTGGCCTATGAGCCGGTATGGGCAATAGGTACCGGTAAGACGGCCACAGCGCAAGAGGCACAGGCAGTACATCTATTGTTGCGGCACGAAGTTGCACGGTATGATGCCGAGACCGCGCAAAATATACCTATTGTTTATGGGGGTAGTGTTAAGCCAGAAAATGCGAGAGAATTGTTCAGCATGCCTGATATTGATGGCGGATTGATTGGTGGCGCTTCTTTAAAGGCACAGGATTTTTTACAGATAGCGCGGGCTTATTAGAATAGTTTTGATTGGAGAGGGAAACAAAATATGGAATGGTTAAAAACAGTAATGACAGTGGTACAAATTTTGTCCGGTCTAGGTGTGATTGTTCTTGTGTTGTTACAACAGGGTAAGGGAGCGGATATGGGGGCAGCGTTTGGCTCAGGTTCTGCGGGTAGTATTTTTGGGGCAAGAGGTTCAGCCAATTTTTTGTCACGCACAACGGCTATTTTGGCAACCCTCTTTTTTGTCACTAGTTTGGGTCTCACTGTATTTAATTCAAAGAACAATGCTTCTTTGGGTGTGTTGGGTTCTCCGACTACTACGGTGCCATCTGCGCCGGCTGAGGCACCAGCAGCAGAGACACCTGCTAATAATCCAGCTGTTCCAAAATAAATACGATTTACTTCATCATAGCTAGCGCATCCGCTCTTGATGAAAAAAGTGGGCTAGGTTAGAATCTGGCCCCTGCATTCAGCTTGGCAGTAGTCAAACTTTAAGCAATATAAGTGGCCGACGTGGTGAAATTGGTAGACACGCTATCTTGAGGGGGTAGTGGCGAAAGCTGTGCGAGTTCGAGTCTCGCCGTCGGCACCAAAAGTATTTTTCTGATACAACTCAAGAGACTCTTGCCTCAAAAACATAAAGACATACCTTTCCCTATGGGAATGGATAGTTCCTCTATCCCCATTTCTGAGCAAAACATTTTTTGAATAATCGTAAAACTTTTTGGGATAGGGTCTTTGTGTGGATTAGATTGTGGAAATTCCAATTTATGGACAGCACCACCACGTAAACTACTAAGTTGCTCTATTAGACACCTTTCCCGACTGTTTTTATCATCATATTGATATTTGTTCAATAAACCTTCATAGCGTTCTTTCTTGTCTTTTTTTTCGGGAAAAGCTCGATTAGCAAGCCATTCAAAAACACTCCGTAAAAAGATAGCCGAGTGGATTGCTAAACCCATGTGGTGATAAACTGCTGTTCTGTATAAAATTCCGAGAATATAAAGAGCTTGGCCTTTTTCAGAATTACCTAATTTATCAAGAAGAGTTGCTGTTTCTTCAAATATTTTTCTACGGTTAAGATTACTGGAAGTCGATATCCCTTGCATTTCTTTTAAGCGACTTTCGCACAGTTTTTTGTAGTGCTCAGAAGAAAAGAAACCGTATTTTTCTAGTAGCGTTTCTATATCGTGGGCTTCTCGTGAGCAGCTAATAAAATTATCAATAAAATCCATACCTATTGTGTGGAGTACTCTAGTCTCTCTTTGAGTTGCTACTCTAAGGCAGGCGAGTAAAGCATGTGCTACTTCTACCCTTTGGTTAAGGATGACATGAATCTCTCCCAACTTTGAATCATCGTACTTGATAGGAGCCCCAATTGAACAATCGCAAAAGTCAAGCACATAGTAACCATCTGCTCTGATTTTGATATTCAACCCATTAGATAAATTTTTCTCGTAGAAATAATAGTCATAGCCTGGATCTTCTTTTTCTCGCCAATAACCATGTAAATCATAAACAGCAAGACAAGAGTTAATATATTTACCTTCCGATTTTGTCTCTTCGCTCATTATGATCTCCTTATAAAATTGCTTCAAAAAATTTTCTCTATCAAGCAATGCCAACTACATTTCAAAAAAATGACTTTATTTTTAAGTAATTGCGTTCCAGCGCAGATATATTAGGAACCGTATGAAATAAAGGCAAAGTAATGCGGCGTTCTTTATAATCCAGTGCCATAGTCAGTAGTTCTTTACGGTGGATGTATTCAGTTAAAACATTTTTTTTGTGGAAAATATAGCCATAGACTATAGCTATCGTCATTGCACAAATGGAAATTATCCACACTTCACGATAAACAGGTGATACTACTTCCCCAGCTATCATTACAGCTGTTATAGCTAGTAGAACGGGCAATGTTTCTATAAAAGAGTTACTGTAAGGTTTATCAGCTTCTATTTTTAAATTAATAATTTTCAGTGCTCGTTGTAAAAGATCGGTTGGATAATGTAATAGGTCGGCTATGTAGGTATGGTTGTACTGATTTGCCTTACAAAGTTTGCAAAAGTTAAAAGCAAATACGCTGCGAGAGCAAAGATATAGAGATATAAATAAAAAAGCTAACGCTGTAGCAATAAGCAGACCCTTGATCATCAGGAATTCATAGCTTGAGGGGAAAAACTCCGCTGCTATAGCTATCAAAAAAAGAAAGCTGCTTCCATGGACAAGCTTTTTTCCCCATTGCATACCCTGATTTTTTACCGTCTTATTCAAGGGTTTTTTGCTCATAGGTTTCATTTCTGCCAATATTTCCAAGAGTGAATTTAGTTGCTCTGGCATGCGTTTATCTCCAAAATAATTTTTATTTGATGTGAGTAACTCTCTGAGCTTAGTGGCTTAATAGAAAAATTTTTTTCAAAAAACGATCAAAAAAGCTTAATATCTTTATCTAGCAAAGATATAAGAAGCCCACTAACATAGCTAACAGGTTAGTTCAGTAACTACTGTATTGCCTCACGCTTTTTTGGCTATACGTGCCTGTAACATCAAATTTTTCATTTCACTGACCGCAGTGCGCCAACCGACAAATAGTGCGTGGGCTACGATAGCATGACCGATATTTAATTCAGCGATTCCAGTTAATTCAGCGATAGCCGTGACATTTTGGTAATGTAAACCATGGCCTGCATTGATACGTAGGCCATGTTGCAAGCCAATTTGAATACTCTGTTGAATGCGTTGCAGCTCTGTTGCCTGTGTAATTGTATCGGTCGCATTGGCATA
>JBIKXM010000114.1:0-4636 GCA_044355755.1 Burkholderiaceae bacterium
TGTTCTAATAATTGTGCATGGTCTACTTCTATTTTGCGTGCACGAGTTTTGAGCGTAGCATCTTCTTTTTCTTGGGCGCTGGCTTGCTGAATATCAATACCTTTGGTATCTAAAGCACTTTTAATTTGTTCTCGGCGTTGGCTAAAGTGCTCGATGTGCTCGCGGCTAATTCCCTTAATTTCGAAATTGCCCTTATCATCAGTACGAACAATTTCATATCCCAATTTTTGATATTGATCAGCAATCTCCGACGTATAAATTGCACCAACAAGACGCTGTGCTTTGTAAATTTCATCATTATGTATGGATCGCCATTGCCCATCTGCGCATTTTGTCGCATTGATAATCACAGCATGAGTGTGCGTCTGCATATCCAGCTCGCGGCTAGTATTGTGACGAAAAAGAGCGATAGCAAAATTGCCTGTTTTGACCTCTTGTGTTTGCCCATTCACCGTGATGCGCGTCGTGGCAAATTCTTTTTCAAGATAAGTTAGCGCTTTTTTCACAGCGGTTTCGTGCGCTGCACGCAGACGAGGGTCTTGTGTGAGTTCGGTCAGAATAGAAACGCTTTTAGGTGCAGAGAAAGTGACATCGATGCCAGGTCGATGTTCTTTTTCTCTTTGCTTGGTTTCTTCGTTGATTACCCACTTACCTAATACTTGATTAGCAACTTCGCCTTTGAGTAGCTTAAAAAAATCATCTTTTTCCACTTTTCCCGATAAGCCAAGTGTCTGCGCACCTTTACCAAACCACTCTGAATGCTCAAGTCCTTCATGCTCGGTGTAATAATTGTCTTTAGAAAAATAGTGCAATGCGTGGCCGGCGCTATCGACGTTATTAAGACTAATCATTTCTTGTCCCCGCTCATTGGTAATGAAGAACCTGTTTCGCGTTTTTCGTTCTCAGTTAACTTTTCACCATCGGCTGTGCCATCACCACCTTTTAGTTTGTCCCATATCTTTAAACCATAATCAGCGACATCTCGAACTGCCATATTCTGAGTAACCCCAGCGGGATTGGCTCTTCCTTCACCAATCTCTTTGTCATGACTTGCCCAAGCGTCAATATTTTCATTAAACGCAGCAGAGCGGTGAGTTATGCTACTGCTGTGGTTAGGATCATGCTTTTTCTGTACTGTGTTTTGTGCACCTGTAATGATCGGTGATGTTTGTGCATCAATCGCTAATGCTGATGTGTCTGTAAATCCTGTTTGCGCAGCTTTCTTTCGATAGTTTGACGTAATGTCATCGTGAATTTGGTTGCGTTCAGCTTGCGACTGTTGCGCAAGATCAGCCTTATTGGCTGGGAGAGGTGAATCAGAAAAGGTGTTGGTATTTAAATTTTTCGATGACGCAACTATACCGCGTTCTTCCATATAGGATTGAGCCATTGACATAATGGTTGGCGTTTCTTGACTATAAAAACGCATTGCACTCATGCCATTTCGCTGAGCAACCGCTTCCATAAACGATGGATCTGCTAATAAATCACGATGCTGATGAATTGAGTGACTCTCGCTACGACTAGCGCGATGCCCCGTACCTAACTCACGACGATCAGAAACATCGCTAATTTGTGAACGTTCATGAATATAACTTTGCGATGCCTCACTGGCCTGTCTATGGGATTGTGCTGACTGCTCACCTAGCCCGCTGCGGTTCGTTTTTGCGCCACTTTGACCGTAATGGGTTTCAGTACGAGCGTGTTCTTCACGCGCATGGCTCTCATCATGAACTCGGTCGCGTGCATGTGATGCAGTATAGATTTTTGTTGAAGTGATACCTAAATTTCCACCTAGCGACACATGTCCTTGTGTACTGGATGGGCTGTTACTGTTACCCTTTGCATTCTGATGCGATTGATAATTCTTCATTGCATCATCAATGCTTTCTTGGGAAGCGCCCCCTTGTTCCATTGCACGACTGATGCGCTGCGCGTCACGTGAGGATTTTGTATATTTACCACTACGCGCAGTCGCTTCTCCTGAAGTATGTGATAAATCTCCGGAAATCCCGAGTCCAAAATTACCTGAATCAGTGATGCCTGATGCCATATGAAAAGACGAAGATTCACGATTAGCTTTTGACATCGACTCCCCATGTCCAGCTATCTGTGAATAACCTCCTTGGGTAGTCGTAGCCATGTCTGTACCGTGATTTTGATAATGTCCGCGTGTTTGATCAGTCGCACGAATATGACTTAAGCTTGCAGCATGACTTTGGCGTGAAGATAATTGTTGACCAGTCGATGTAATATTAGTTTCATGTGCTTCTTGACTACGTTGTGCATCAAAGCGTGTGTCAGTTGATAGAGACGTTAAAAAGCGATTGTGCATTTGTTCTAATGCCGAAACCCCACTAGCACCGATGCGCATACTGCCACCACTGGCGGTAGCAATTGAAGCACCACCGCCACTTAATCCGATATTGCTATCCATTTTGTGCATAGAGGTGGTATTGACCGATGCCGTGTCTAAACCAGCTTGACCTAAACTGACATTACCTGCTGCCCAAGCTGCACCAGCGGTACTTCCCGCAGCTGTAAACCCCGAAGTTGCTTTATCTGCAATCGACATAAAGCCACCCTGCCCCATACGAATAATTGCAGCAGCAATAAAGGGCACCAATACCACCATATAGCCAATCATGGCTTGCTCATTCGAAAGTGTGGCATCAAACGCATCACTTAATTGAAATGGTACGCCGCTAGCTAGCGCCAAAGCATTCGCTTTGTGTTTTAAATGCATTAAAGACAAATGATTGATGACAGCGAAGAGAACGGGCCACAATCCTATCCAGGCCAGTGACATCAAATAGCCCGCAATGATTTTTTTAGCGCCTTCTGTGGAAACCACGACGGTCAAAATAACCACAATAGGAAAGAGTGCATAAATAATGGCTTCGATCCAGTTACGCATATGTGGCAAGGTTTCTTGCGCTAGTAGACTGAGCGTGCTATTAGACCCGTCAGCCGACCGTGCTGCTTGAGCAGCGCTTGCCATTGCACTAACTTCATCGACTCGCGCACTATCCCCTAACAGCGCCGGTAATTCTGTGCCAGCATCGCGCCAGATATTATTAAACATCGCTTGGCGCATAGCTTCAGAAGCATTCTGCGAATTTTGCAATAACCAATCATAAGAAGTTCCGACTGCATTGACAAATAAGCTAGTTGCCAGATGGTCTGATTGTGCACGGGTAAAAGACTGTTTGCCATAGAAGGTTTGCGCTGCGGTAACAGCAGCATTGACTTTAATTTTAAGCAGCGCTGCTGCTTCAGTACAAGGTTTAGTTTGTGGATTGCCTGATAGGGTATCAAGTGTTACAAATCGTGCTGGATTGGTATTGTGGAACAAAGTATTCCAAGTATCTGTACCGCTGATAATTTGTTGAGGCGTGATAGCGCCATCGCGTAAATCATAGAGCGTACATTCTTTGATGAATTGCATCAAATCAGCACGCAACCCAGGATCTTGAATGGTGGCGCTGTTCACTTGCTTAAGAATACGGTGTCCGAAGCCAACATCTCCTTTTTGTAAACCGAGATCGTCAGGCACACCAAAAATAGTTTCATAGCTTCTAGTTAGATAACCAAAAACTAAATTTGTCGTTTGTGCTGTGACGGCTAAAGCAAAAGGAACATTATCAACGACACGAGGTGGCTCCAATCCTGTTTTATCTGTGATCGCTACGCGAGCTATCGGCAAATTCAACAAAGTAACAAAGATCAGGGCGTGGAAAAACCACATCACCATTTCTAGTTGTTTGCCACCCATATAGGCAAACATACCGATCGCTAACGCAGAAATGAAGACGAATTTAAGTAGCCCTGCGAATCCTGCTCCGGCCATCAACGCAGCAACAGCGTTGAAGACATAATATAAGGTCTCAACATTCCAGTAGGTAGCGATTTCGATATTCATTGCGTTGCCCCTAAGCAGATGGATACTTGTTTATCAAAAACTTTATCGTTATGCTTACTGCCATAAACAAAAAGGAGAAAATCATGAGAAAAACAACGCTGTCTTTTGCTCTGTCTGTACTCTCTTTGTTCGCTATCTCTGTAAATGCTGCTGGGCAAAAAGGTGGTGTTTGTATTGGAACAAATGACATTGGTGCCTCATCATTATTTAATTGTGAACATATTGGTAGCGTAACTATTAAACAGATTTATGAGAGAGGTTTTAAGGTCATTGCATATCACCATGACCCTAAAAATTCCGGTGTGGTCAGCCTTATTATTGAAGAACAAAAAACCAACTCTTAATTTATATATCTTGATCATTTGCGTAAGCTTTTTCCAAACGCCAAAGAGTTACGCAATGTTTGAGACAAGTTAGAGCTGACTACTCGCTCCATATGCATAACCTCTTGAGCAATGTTGTAAGTGCTAATAGTTTGCGTATAAGCGGTTGCTAATACTTGTCTCGCTTTACTCTGAACAAGATTCATATTGCTTAAAATATCTTTTAGCGTATTGTTTACTGTTGCATCCGCAGCTACCATTTTTTGGCTGGATAATGCTACGGACAGGTCGTTTACAGCAGCACTGATGTAAACCTCCGCATACTTGGCTGCAATCAGATCCTGATGTCTATTGATCATTGCATCAGCTAAACCAGTATTGTTGAGCTGTG
>JBIKXM010000115.1:0-4608 GCA_044355755.1 Burkholderiaceae bacterium
TTGCCATATGCAAGCTAGCGCATGTTGCATAACCCTCGCCAAATAGCACAATAGGGCTGGATTCAATGTTGCCTAGGACATAAAAATGGCCTGTTTTATGCCCTCCTTTTTCATACAATTTAATTTGATTAGGCTTGTCTGAAATATATTGCAGACTCCATATTTTCCCATTTTCGTCCATCAAAGGGGTCACTAAACTGCTTCCATCTAACTTTAAACCAAACGATTTAACCTGTTTTTTCTCTAAATAGGGATGTGCTACTGCTTCAGATAAAGCATTCCATTTTTCTTGGGATTGTTTTGCGACACGCTCTCGTTCAATCATCAGTTCCTGATCATGCAAACGATGATTTTCTTCAGCTTGTTCTTTAAATTGTTGATACGTCGAACGGGACGAATGCTGACCCTTTGGATACCATGCCGTAGCAAATCCAGTATCAAAATTCTGGATATATCCACTAGCAGGCTTACCACGCTCAATATCACCCAGTTGTGCAATATAGGCACCCTTAAGTGCTTTTGTTTTGCTGCTTGTTGATACCGTTGTTCTATGCCAAGTGCCGTCCATCACTAATTCGCCTTTCACGATCAACCCTGCGTCTTGTAAAGCATTAGCAAACTGCATACGAATCTCCGATTCAGTTAATTGATTTGGCACATCTAACCATTTTCTAAAAACATTCATATCTTGCCCTTCAGGGGCATACCATGTTTTTTTATATCTATCCCATTTTGCACCCAAACGTTTCGCCTCTTCTTTTTCTGAAAATGGCACATTGATATTCACACGCCCATGGCTAGAAACAGCAATGCTATTTTCCGACGTCGGAAAATCTGAAGTTAACTTGTTGTCTAGAATATTTTTCATGATTATAACATAAATATATTAATGCTGAATTGAATTGGAACGCTGAGTATTTCTACCTTGGCTGAGCGCAAGGCGACCATTTTGGTATTGCATTGACACACTTTTAGAGAAATTTATTTCCTTTATATCATGACGAGCAAGCAGTGATTTTTCATGGTTAACCGCAGCACCACGGCCTATCCCCTGTACAAGATGGTGATCTGTTTCATGCAATAACTTGCCAACATAACGGCCTCTCTCAATATCTGTCTTTTGCACCCCACCTATTTTTTTAAGCGCAAACGATTCGGCTTCATGCAAAGATGCTGATATATCTTTCATATTGGTGTTATTAGGCACTCGTTCTTTTGATTGAGAAAATGCGAGACGCCTCAAGTCTTTTTCATTAGGCTCATAACCAATCACTTCGAGACCGGCCTTTTTAGCCTGAAACCAAGCTTCCGAGCAGAATTTTTCAGAGCCAGCCACTTGAATAGCATCCCATCCTTTTGATTTAACTAGCTCCACACCTGCGCTGAAAGTATCTTCTTGTTTATCCACAAAACGAATTCTTTCGCCTTCATCAACCAAAGCAACTTTCTCTTCACCGGCACGGCGATAATTGCCTTGATCATCTCTTATAAAGCGCCCTCTTAACAAAGTCTTCAAGCTTTTTTGTGCGTCCCCATCCCCATGGTCAACGCTATTTGTTGTCGTTTTGCTTTTTATAACTGTTATCGTGTCTTCAGCGACCGTTTGTTTATGTGCATCACCAATAGAAAAAGGAATAATAATATCTTCAGTACTCTGCTGAAGAGGCGATTGAATAATCAAATCTTCACCAAGCTCTGTTTTGCCACTTTGATTGCTAACTGGCAAAATAACATCTTCATTCAAATGGTTTGATATTTCCGTATTTTTTTCTATCTCAATAGGTTCGGCAAACCACTCATAACGAATAGCCTCTTGTTTCTCGCGCCCAATGTTTTTACCGTTCTCATCTTTAACAACCGCATCTATCACAACATCCTCAACCTCACGTTGTTCAAGAGCAATATAATCACCGACAGATACCCCTGCCGCCTCTAATGCCTTTGGAATATTGACGCCCCACAAAATTTTCTCGTTACCTTCAGCATCTCGAAGGCGTGCAAAATAGTTCTTATCATTTTCCTCATCAAACTGATAATGGTCATGCCCAACCTCTACCAGTTGTCCTTTAGCTGATTTTTGCATTTCATCTCCTTATTTAATAATTAAACTATCAAAAATGCCGATACTTCTTCTAGCGAGTATGTCCAGAATGCTGCTTTTGATGATCTCGCTCTGTCACAACACCTTTTCCTGCTTCATATTGGATAACAACGTTTTTGCCCACTGCTGGCACACGCTCCAACTTCGCCAAATTATGAATCGCTACCGTATCTTTTCCCAATGACTGGACTAAATGGAAGTTGGTACGAGATAACACAACACCAACCGTTTTAGTGTTTTCATCAGGCACTGTTATACGCACATCATCACCTAACTTGTCCCTTGCATCTTTGATAGCAAATGCATAACTCGCATCGAGAATGGCTATCATATTTTTAGCATCAGCTAAAGCCGGTGGTTCTTGGTTAATACGCTCTTGCTCAATAGTACGCACAGTACTCACTATTTTATTCATTCGCTGCTTGGAAATACCTACTTCAATTGCCGCCTCAACTTGTGATTTCCCTGCAACAAAGACGAGTCTTGCCGCTTCTTTACTCGCTCTACTCAAGCGCGTACTAGAAACAAGATCATTAAATTCTTGATCGTTCAATCTTTACCCTTTGCAGGCTAATAAATAGCCCTTATTTTTATTTATCAAACAACAAATAACGTTGCTTTTATTATATACAGGGAGAAAAAAAGAACCGAAGCATTAGTCTCCTATTTTTACCAATTTCGAATAATCAATTCCCCGCTTTTATTTTTATTCTCTTTTGCTCCACCTGCTGTGTAGCTAATCTTAACTTCTTTCATGACCATACCATCAAAAATTTGTCGCATTTCCGGTATATCGTTGACAGAAATGATCATTTTTCCTTTGATATTTCTAGCTGCTTCGGCCATTAGATAATATTGCGGCAAGTCAAAATCTACGCCATACCCCATTGTTTTCCAATACGGTGGATCGCAATAGAAAAGAGTATGTTCACGGTCATATCGCTTGATGCAATCAAGCCAGTTTAAGTTTTCAATATATGTTCGACTAAGACGCAAGTGAGCTGTCGACAGATCTTCTTCTAGGCGTAACAAATTTAATCTGGGCCCAGTAGTTGTCGCTATGCCGAAATTTCGTTTTTCTACCATGCCACCAAATGTCATTTTTTGTAGATAAAAAAATCTTGCTGCACGTTGAACATCAGTCAGTGTTTCTTCAATCGTTTCCTGTAGCCATATGAAGATTTGTCTTGATGCCAACGCCCATTTAAATTGCCTAATAAATTCTTCTAAATGATGCTTCACTACGCGATACAAGTTAACCAACTCTCCGTTAACATCATTGATTACCTCTGCTTTAGCGGGGACTTTAAGAAAATAAAGTGCAGCCGCACCGCAAAATGGTTCTACATAACATGTATGCTCTGGGAATAAAGGAAGAATATGCTTAGCTAAACGCCGCTTACCACCAATCCAAGGAATGATCGGTTTTGTACTATTTTCTAACATATAAATATTACTTAAAAATTAATGCTGCTAGCTTCCGCACAAAATTTCTCGGTGGATATTTTCTTAAAAGTTGGGGCCACTACCTCCGAACTTTCATAAAAAACTTTTAATGCTTCTCTGCCAACACCGTAAAGCCATTGAAGATAAACATCCTTATCTACAGAGCCATCACTATTTGCTTGGAAGGGAAGCGCCTTACCCTTGAATACCATCTGTACGGTTTTAGCAGAAATCAAGGCCCCTTCCTTAAGACGAGATATATCTTGTATTTCTTCTTCATCTAATTCATTTCTTATTTGCAACATCTTCCGTCTCCTTAAAGAAAGCTCACATATTTATGCTCATCATACTCCTAAAAACCAAAAAGTAAACACTTAGTCAATATTTACTTTTGGTTTCTGTGTATCAAATACTCATGAGAAGATTTATTTACTAATAAAACGACCGTACATAAAAACAAATGCAAAGCAAATTAATGGCACAACATACGCTATTTCAATAGCAACATGATCAGCGATATAGCCCATTACATATGGTGAAATTGCACCACCTACCACAGCCATCATCAAAATGGACGAACATCGTTTAGTATGCGAACCGACATCTTTAATAGCTGTGGAAAAAATGGTTGGAAACATCATCGACATGAAAAAGAAAATGCCAAGCAACGCAACAATCGATACACCTCCTAGTCCTAAAATTACAATGCCACATAACAAAAACGCTGCCATAGCGTAATAAGTCAATAAACGAGATACCTTGAAATACCTGAGTAACCAAGTTGTCAAAAATCTTCCGAACATCAAATTAAACATGGCTATTGTCAACAAAAAAGCGCCTTGTTTAGATGTAATTTCATTACCTTGTGAGGTCACGTAGTTGATGAAAAATGCACCGACACCCACTTGTGCGGCGATATAAAAAAATTGAGCAACTACGCCATATACGAATCGTTTCATCTTGAATAGATGACGAATAGGTGAATGATTAGCGTCACTTTTATTGTCACATCCATCCAGAACCGTACTATTCTTGATAAAAAAGGCTATCAAAATAACAAC
>JBIKXM010000117.1:0-4577 GCA_044355755.1 Burkholderiaceae bacterium
AGATGGTACCGCTACCGTAACTTTGAGTTTAGCGACAACTGAAAAATGGAAAGATAAAAACACGGGAGAAATTAAAGAACAAACAGAATGGCATCGACTCGTTTTCTATAAAAAACTAGCTGAAATTGCCAATCAGTATTTAAAAAAAGGTGCGCTGTTGTTTGTAGAAGGAAAATTACATACCAAAAAATGGGTAGATCAAAACAAAATTGAGCGCTACACCACCGAAATAGTCGTTCGAGAAATGCAAATGCTTGGTGGCAAAAAAAATGCAAATGAAGAAGAAATAAGCACTAATGTCGGTGAAATTCACGAAATACATTTTTAATGATCAACTAATTGACATCCTCCACTCCCTAAAAGAAGAGGAGGATGTCAATTGCTGAGGCATTGCTGAAGAGCATATTTAACCAAAACAAACGAAAGGAGAGATTTGTGAATACATGTAACCATCCCACTTTTTTGAATAAAAATGACGCTGGCATTCCACTTGGAACCCCCAATTCTCACCAAGGAGCAGATGATGGATTTTTGAAGAAAAAAAAAGCATCTATAGAAAAAGAAAAATTACTAAACAATCTGAGATACTTCACGGGGACTTTAAATTACTACAAGCTATTTCCATTCTTCGTAGTGACTGATGGATTGAAATATCTTATTGAGGAAGCAGACTGCTATTGGTTGGCTGTGTTATACGAATCTTATCTAGTTAGCATTGATTCTAACAGTATTCCTTTCACTAATCTGGAGTTTAAGAAAATCGGATTAGGTGCAAAAGTTAATATTGAGGATGGAAATGGAAATTTGCTGAAGTCGCAAACGTTAGAATACACAGATTTTCCGTTGGATGAGTTTACTCTTTTTGCCTGTTGGGATGGTAGAGATTGGGTTGCTATGTTGCCAAGTGAATATTGAAATAAAAGAAGTGACGAGCGAAAAAAATGAACTCGTCATATAAAAGAAAATACTAAGTTATCAAAAATAAGCCGACTAAGATTTTACATAGTCGGCATTTTAAAAAGACAAGCTATTAAATTAAGCACTTTCTGCGGATAACAAAGTTTTGAGATTAGGCAGTATTTCCTGCCATTTCTCTATATCCACAACATCAAGCTTTTCTGAGCGAATCAAATCCAAAACGGATTTTTGGTTTTTCTCGCGCCATTTGCGCTGATGCTCACGATGTTTATCCTCTAAACGTCTGAGCTTTTCGCGTTGAAGCGCAATTTCTTCCTCAAGTGATTTTTTCTTACGAAGAGGTTTATCTAGCTTTTTGTCTTGTTCCATGATTTTTAGAGGTTAAAGATAATTGACCGATTCGGCATTTTGTAATGATAACTAAAGAAATACCTTCAGTAAAAAGAATTTCAAAAAATTCTCGCTTTCCGCCACTAAGCCACTTCCAGCAAAACAATAAAATATTATAATAAAGCCACTGATCGCGGGAGGTCCCGCCACCCCTAAAAAAACGTCACACACCACGCAACTTTGTTGAAAACAACAGAACCATTGGTATATAAGCTTTTTAAGCAGGCGACAGCGAAAATATAGAATGGCGACAGGGAAGAGTATAAAATCAGATAACTTATTGAAGAAGAAATAAAAATGCCGAGACAAAAAGGAACTGGAAAAGGTTCAACAGAGCGGTTTAATATCCGTCTAGATGCAGAGACAGCAGCCTTCTATCGCACTAAAGCAAATGAGCATGGCATCACCATTTCAGAGTTTTTAAGACAAACCTTAGTGCAAGGAATTATTGCTGAAAGCGTTCAAGAAATCGAAAATCGCTTAAAAAGTACGGTTGAAGCACTTAACTCAAAAGCGCATGATTCATCTAAATCTCCTCTTTCAGACAAAATTCTACTTTCCATTCTAAATAGCGAAGCGTTGCTTAGTGCTATTGTGCAAGCGAAAGATATTCAGCATCTTTATACAGCCCAGGATAGTGCAAAACAAAAACTCAGAGAAATTAAAGCAGAGATGGAGACATAAATGGCGAAAAGACAAGATAAAGGTCATATGGGTAACTTTGCTCGTGGAGCCGAGTTATGGATGCACCAAGCACGACTCTTTATGGTAGCGCTTGGGTCTGTTTTACTCATATCATTGGTTTTTGGCATAGTGATATCTGGCCTTTATTTTTGGGGTGTAAGTACATCTGTCGAAAAATATAGTTTAGAAAGAAATTGGAATGCCCAGGTACGTGACATTTTAGGCATGACTGCTGGAAAAATGGAAATCCATGCCAACGGCACTGTACACAAAATTGAGGTGAAAGACGTTATTTCCCTTACACAGCATTATGCCGATGAAGCGCAGA
Source organism: Burkholderiaceae bacterium (assembly GCA_044355755.1). GTDB lineage: Bacteria > Pseudomonadota > Gammaproteobacteria > Burkholderiales > Burkholderiaceae > JADYYQ01. The sequence continues at coordinate 2,321 of JBIKXM010000117.1, forward strand.
GAAAACTGCGTAACGCTGGATTAATAGGATTGCTGTCGTCGATGGGTATTGTGTTTCTTATCAGTCTTTACTGGTTTGGCTACGGAAAAGGAAAAATGACCGATAAGCTCTTAAGAGGGGCAAGACTCGTTGATGGAAAATCACTAAAAACTCTGATAGAAAGTCGCAATGATCACAGCCCTTATTCTATCGCGGGCGTTCCAATGCGAAAAAAATCAGAACCACTCCATACATTATTTGCTGGTGCCCAAGGGGTTGGCAAATCACAGCAGTTTTTCGCGTTGATGAAACAAGTGCGTGCGCGCGGAAAGCGCATGATTGTCTATGATTCGAGTGGGGAGTTTACGGAAGCTTTTTATCGTGAAGGCAAAGATATTCTAATGAACCCATTGGATGCAAGAAGTCCAAATTGGAATATATGGAATGAAATTCAAAAAGAGTACCACTTCGATAATATGGCAAATGGATTAATTCCTGATCCAGCACAAGCAGACCCGTTTTTTGCGAAAGCAGGGCGTATGCTGCTAAAGGATGCCTATTTTGTTTTGGGTAGAGATGGAAAGCGTACCAATCGAGATTTATATGACCTTATTGCAAAGAAAAAAATAGATGAGATTCATGTAGCGTTAAAAGGTACCGCGGGTGCAACGTATGCTGACCCAAAAGCCGAGCGCACGGCTTTAAATCTCAAGATGACGGTACAAAATCAATTAGAGTCATTTCGTTTTCTACATGATGAAGGCGAGCTTTTCTCAATCCGCAAATGGGTACATGAAGAGAGTGATTCTTGGATGTTTATCACAGCACGAGAATCTGTGCGCGAAGCGCTTAAGCCAATTTTATCGTTATGGATCGATACAGCGATCAAAGCCGTTTTAGATTTAGAGCCGATTCACCAAGAAAGACTGTGGTTTTGCATTGATGAGCTTCCGACTTTGCAGAAACTAGATATCCTGAAATTGGCATTAACTAATACACGCAAATATGGCTTATGTATGGTGCTGGGTGTTCAGGACTTTTCTCAACTCTATGAAATCTACGGTAGCCACCTGGCTAAGACGATTATTTCAGGCTGCCAAACGAAACTTCTACTGCGCGTGACCGATGGTGATGCCGCGAAGCTATTGGCTAAATTAATGGGTGAGGCAGAAATCGATGAAAAAGAAGAAACATTGAGTTATGGCCTCAATTCACAACGAGATGGTGTCAGTGTATTTGCTAGACGCTCCGTGCGCGATATAGTCCTAACTTCAGAAATTTTGACCTTGCCTGATATGACAGGCTATCTGGCTTTACCAGGTGATTATCCGATTGCTAAGGTTAGTTACGATTATGTGCCAACGCCAAAAATAGCCGAAGCCTTTGTTGAGCGCCAAGGCTTGAGTATTTGCTTTGACAATGAAAAGGTAATGGAAGGTAGTAAAGAAGAAAGAGCTTCTGTTGACGTTAAAAATCAAACAGATATAGCTACTAAGCCATCGAACAGTCTTGCTGATGCACTATAGATTCGGCTTGATTTCGGTATGGATAAACTCAAATTTTTTCTTCTTCATTTCTAGCAAAAATTTGGCTTGGCATTGCGCCAATGGACTCACAGCTACTGACAACAGCGCCTTGAGTGACTTGACTTAACACCCGCATGACTTCATCGCGAATTCGCTTAAAGGATACGTTTGTTCGATTGACTTTTTGCTCAAGAATTGAACCAACAATACTGCCGTTTATTGATACTGAAAAAGATCCTCGGCTCTGATCTTCATTCCAGATATAAACTAACGGAAGAATATCAGCCATCGTGCTAGCATCTCCCTCGGATTGAACCTCTGGACAGTATACAGGTTTTGCTAACGACTCATGACTAAGAATCGCAGTCAAGAGTGATTGAGCAGTTTCTTTTTCAAATTCTGAGAGTTGATTAATGGCTATATTATTCAATGTTTGTTTGTCTTGTATGATCAAAATGGAGCCTGCATAATAACGCGCATCTAACAAAGAAACCTTTTATTTGCACCTTGGCCTTTTGATAATCCTATCTTATTCGTGAACATGTTGAAATCAGCTTTAACCACTGGCGCAGGATCGCTGTAACCGCCATCGATGTCGTATGGACTTGATAGATGATCACAGTGGCAGCAATAACAGTCATTGGCATACTGGCTTAGGTCAAAGCCATCGCTTAACCACCAAGCGAGCCAATACGGAACCCAAAAAACCAAGCCACCGATCATCAACGCAATGAATTGACTAAATGTCCCGT
>JBIKXM010000118.1:0-4571 GCA_044355755.1 Burkholderiaceae bacterium
AGTGCTATTCATTCAGCTAGTCAGCGGTATTTTTTTAGTCATGCACTATAAGCCAGATGCATCCAAAGCGTTTCAATCGATTGAATATATTATGCGCGAAGTGTCTGGAGGATGGCTGATTCGCCATATGCACTCGACGGGAGCGTCGATGTTTTTTATTGTGATTTATTGCCATATTTTTCGCGCCTTATTGTATGGTTCATACCGTAAACCACGGGAGTTGGTATGGATTTTTGGTTGTGTCATCTTCTTATGCCTGATGGCAGAGGCATTTATGGGGTATTTGCTGCCCTGGGGGCAAATGTCATATTGGGGGGCACAGGTGATCGTTAACCTATTTGCTTCGATTCCAGTGGTGGGGCCAGATTTAGCATTGTGGATTCGGGGGGATTATGTTGTCAGTGATATCACCTTAAATCGTTTTTTTGCGTTTCATGTCATTGCGATTCCGTTGGTATTGGTCGGTTTAGTTTTATTTCATGTTTTGGCGTTGCATCAGGTTGGCTCGAATAATCCAGATGGCATTGAAATTAAAGACAAACTTGATGCTGCCGGTAAACCATTGGATGGCATTCCCTTTCATCCCTACTACTCAGTACATGATTTGCTCGGCATAGCCGGTTTTCTAGCCATCTTCAGTTTTATTATTTTCTTTGCGCCCGAGATGGGGGGATATTTTCTAGAAGCGAATAATTTTATTCCAGCGGACCCGTTGAAAACTCCATCGCATATTGCCCCCGTTTGGTACTTCACGCCGTTTTATTCGATGCTACGTGCGACCACGTCACAATTTTTAGTGCCAATTTGGCTTTTTATCGCGGTGCTCTTGGGATTGCATATCAGGCGCAAGCAAAGCGGCTGGAAACATAAAATAATCGTGTGTTGCGCACTAGCCTTGCTGGCATCGGGCTTTTACTTTTTAGAGGCAAAATTTTGGGGGGTGGTGGTGATGCTCGGTTCGGTCCTGATTTTCTTCTTCTTACCTTGGTTAGATAAGTCTCCAGTGCGCTCGATGCGCTATCGGCCGCTCTCGCATAAGATAATTTTGGGGCTCTTCGTAGCTACTTTTCTGGGGTTAGGCTATTTAGGCATTCAGCCACCTTCGCCGGAAGCAGAAAAGATTGCGCAACTTTGCACGTTAATTTACTTTGCCTTTTTTCTGGCAATGCCGATTTGGAGTCAAATCGGTCAGTTTAAAGCTGTACCTGAACGTGTCAGATTTACACCGCATTGAGTAGAGCTTATGAGCCAACAACTAGTTTATTTTCTAACCTGTTTGTGCTTGGTGTATAGCACAAGCATTTATGCTGAGTCTGAAGATGTTCGACTGGATCGGGCCCCCGATCGCGTGCACAATTTGCCTGCTTTGCAACGTGGTGCCAAGCTATTCGTCAATTACTGTCTGAGCTGCCATTCTGCTTCTAGCATGCGCTACAGTCGTTTGCGTGATTTGGGGCTCACGGATGCGCAAATTAAAGATAACCTATTGTTCACCGGCGATAAGATCGGTGATCTGATGCAAAATGCCATGTTGCCAAAAGAGGCCAAAGAATGGTTTGCGGCTGCTCCACCCGACTTGTCGGTCATTGCACGTGCGCGAGGGGTAGACTGGCTGTACACATATTTGCGCAGTTATTATCGAGATGATACACGGCCAACCGGATGGAATAATGTCGTGTTTCCGAATGTGGCCATGCCCCATGCCTTATGGGAGTTACAGGGTGAGCGCATAGCTAAATATGACTCAAGTCATGCCGCTCAACTTGAACCTCGTATCGTAGGTTTTGAGCAGGTTACGCCAGGTAAACTGAAACCCATCGAATATGATGAGGCGGTAGCCGATTTAGTGGCATTTTTAAATTGGATGGGTGACCCGTCGCAAAATACACGCCGACGCTTAGGGGTCTGGGTACTGCTTTTTATCGGCGTATTCTTTGTATTAGCGTGGCGGCTGAATGCAGCCTATTGGAAAGATGTGAAATAATGGCTTCAATTCCATCACTCGTATTACTTTGTCCAGTATCCGTTGCTGGCGCAGTTTTGTGTAATTTTGGGTTTTAATAAATTTATTTTTTATAATTAGCGTTTTAATTTAGTATGAATCAAGGAAATTCATTATGATGGTTTTGTATTCTGGTACAACTTGTCCCTTTTCTCAACGTTGCGGCTTTGTTTTGTTTGAGAAAGGCATGGATTTTGAGATTCGTGATGTTGATTTATTTAACAAGCCTGAGGATCTGTCAGTGATGAATCCTTATGGTCAAGTGCCGGTATTAGTTGAACGTGATTTAGTGTTATACGAATCAAATATTATCAATGAATATATTGATGAACGTTTCCCGCATCCACAGTTAATGCCAGCCGATCCAGTGCAGCGTGCGCGTGCACGTTTGTTTTTATTAAATTTTGAGCGTGAATTGTTCGTGCATGTGGCTTCGCTTGAGAACGATAAAGGTCGCACGGCGTTTGAGCGGCATGACAAAGCCAGAAAAGAAATTGGTGATCGCCTGACGCAATTGGCGCCAATCTTTACCAAAAATAAATACATGATGGGTGAAGAATTCTCTATGCTGGACGTAGCGATTGCGCCCTTGTTGTGGCGTTTAGACCATTATGGTATCGACATGTCCAAAAATGCGGCTCCCATCATGAAATATGCTGAACGTATTTTCAGTCGGCCAGCTTATATTGAGGCATTAACGCCGTCAGAAAAAGTAATGCGCAGATAAAAATGGCTGAAATTTCTACCAAACCCTATATGTTGAGGGCTATCCATGAGTGGTGTACAGATAACGGCTACACCCCTTATATTGCGGTTTTTGTAGATAAACAGGTTCGTGTTCCGTATGAGTTTGTTAAGGACAATGAAATAGTCCTTAACCTGTCTTATACGGCAACGCATGACTTACATATCGGCAATGATATGATTACCTTTGCCGCAAGGTTTGGCGGTGTGGCGCATAATTTGGATATCCCGGTGGCGAATGTCTTGGCTATTTATGCGCAGGAAAGTGGCCAAGGGATGGCTTTTCCGGTGGATAGAGATGCATTAGAAAGCTCGACCAGCAAAACACCATCATTAATTTCATTAGTGGTGACTGAAAAACCAGCGCGTCCAAACGATGAACCTGAACCTGAGCCAGATCCAGAGCGCCCAACACCCCGGCGTCACCATCTAAGGATAATCAAATAAGATAAACAGGTATGCCAATTAAACCGCTGATACAGCGGTTTAATTTATTCGGCACAATCAAAGAAAGTGGGACCGTGCACCGTCATGTGGCACCGAATACGGTGTTGCGCGGTACTCGTGCTTTGCCCACGCGACGGGGCTTACAAGTCGCTTCGGCGCCGTAGTGTATATCCTCTGGGACAATGGCATAACTGTTACCTAGCCCGTATTTTGAAAATCGTGGGCGCTAAATAACAGGCACTAAATGCATATAAAAATTATGCATTTGTGCTCAGAATCATGTAGAATCGCGTTTCTGTCGCCGGCTTAGCTCATCTGGTAGAGCAGTTGATTTGTAATCATCAGGTAGCGGGTTCGAGTCCTGCAGCCGGCACCAACATCACATACCCAGTCAAGTTCAAATTTCCCTGCCAATATTGGCTCTTCTCCATTAATGGGGCAAAGCAGTAAGCCCATCAGATGCGGTTAATGATGCCGCTCCAGCCGCAAAGTGCTAACGTTCACACGATAATTTTCAACTTGCCCCAGTCAAAGCATGAGACGACCTTATCCATTATGGTTTTTTGGCTACTCGATACCATTGTGCAGGGGGGGGCTCTATAGAGGTTATAAATTACATTTTTGTTAATTGATAGGAATCACTATTTTTGCAAATAAAAAAATTTGAGCAATAGGTATCATTGCCGGCCTAGTTGCAACATCATCAGAAAAAATGCCCAGCAGTTTGCCTATAAATAATGTTCCCCAAATCATCAGTAGAGATCAAGCGATAGCGCCGAATGCTACCGCACAACATCGATCCTTGATGGCCAGCGAATTTGCTCAGAGATTAAATGACTGGCAAAACCAAATTCCCTCTGAATATGAAGATCGCCACGCGTTGGCAGAAAAACTGACTGCGGCATATACAGATCCAAGAGTCACAGAAATATATATAGGTATCCCGCAGCGTACACTGAATGTTACATCGTTACCCGGAGATGTTTTTGCCGAGTTGCAAGGGCTAGAAAAAATAACGATTGCCTTACCTTCTCTGACTACATTTCCAGAGTTGGCACGCCCTTTACCGCATTTAAAAAAACTTTGGTTACACAATTGCAGCAATCTGACAGCCCTGCCCGATAATTTTGCTGAATTGGTACCCAACTTGCAGTATTTAAATTGCTGGAGTTCCAGTCAGCTTGCTGTCACCGCGGATCACCTCAGGCCATTGCATCATTTGCAAGCATTAAACTTCGCGCGTACAGCAACTGATGTAGGAGCGCTTCTATAGCTTGGGTGCTATAAATTGTCGTATAATGTGGCGATGACCTATCCACTGAAACAAAGACAACACATACTGAAAGTCAAAGAACGAGAAGGGCTATCGTATAGCCAA
>JBIKXM010000004.1:0-14848 GCA_044355755.1 Burkholderiaceae bacterium
TTTATACAAAGCCTAAATCTTACAACTTACAGTACCTCGATTGTGATTTATGCGGCTCATATTGTCGGCATTGAAACTGCGACAAATGTGACGCTGGCAAATGGTATTACACCACCTACTGATAAAACGGAATTGAATGCTTTTTTTCAGGCGTATGGCGATAGTTATCTGTCTTCAGTAACCCGTGGTGGTGAGTATTATGCTGTCTATACTTTTTATACGCAAACCTTGGAAGAGCAGTCTGCACTGATTTCAGAAATAAATACAAATGGTATTTATGGTGGCATGACACTCGATATTAATTTACAGAAAAATCTTACGCGACTGATTAACACGACTTCTGTTCGTTATAGCTTCCGCCAAAATATTTCCGGGATACGCCATCCGCAGCTTCCCGATGCAAATCATTTAATGGCCTTTGCTTTGTCGTTTGCTGCTACGCCACCAACGGCACCGGCGCTGATTGCTTTTACCACGACAGGGTATGAGGATGTAGCTAAGATCGTCGATTTTGAACCAATTTCGAGTAATCGCCATTACTTTGTTGGTAAGGGCGCCACGGATGGCTTAGCGAAACGGCTTGTGCAGATTCAGCAATTAATCAATCAAATTAATTGGCTCCAGGATACCTATAGTTTCTATGGCGGTTTTACCGACACGAAAGTCCAGCAAGTGAAAACTCAAGCTACGGCTGATTTGGCTGCAATCAATAATCAAATTCAACAATACGAATTTGATCCTACGCAAAACTTCACTATGCCTGCCCTGACCTCACTGACTTATGGCACACCATCGCTGTGCTATCAAGTCGGTTCCAGCCCGGCTTATGGTGGTGCTGGGGGACATCCTTTTCATGATACGAATGTCATGACGGCGATTCACAAACATCAGCGAATGACAACGGTGCAGCTACGCTCTGGCAACTATGTAGATAATCTCACAGTGACTTATCAACTACACAATACGCTGGTGCAGCAAACGCATGGGGGCAATGGTGGCACTTTAGGGCCATTTCTGACGCTTTTGCCCGGGCAGTTTATTACCGGTTTTTCGGGTCGGAGTGATACCTATATCAACAATCTGCAACTGCAAATCAGCGATGGAAGAACTGTCGGTGGCGGAGGCACAGGGGGTACGCCGTTTGCCTGGAAGGTGCCAACAGGTTGTTTTGTACTCGGCTTTTGTGGGCGTGCAGGTAATTATTTGGACCAATTGCAGATGAATTACGCTAGCTTTCAACCGGCTAGTTGGCAATAGCACCACAGCCAGGCTGCCCGAAACCCTATCCTTAGCCGGTAGTGCATCCTATGAGTTGAATTAGATTCCCTTTTGCGACAATCTCTATCGAAAAAGGAAACTTTCAACTGGTTGGAGGCATAACCCCTCAGCTATACGCCTTGTCTTTTAGCCACTTGTGACGGTGATGCAACGATCTCTTGATAAGTTTAATGAGGGCTGTGATGCTGATCGTTGGTTGGGTGCTTTTGCGTAAGCTCTATAGGATTTGGTTAGTGGTGGCGTCGATGCCGCCAGCGATGAAATAAGCGTTGTATAAAGGAGCGGGGCTCAACCTGTTGTGCGGCTGTTGCTGTGCTAGCCGGCTCTGAGCTGCTGGATGCTGGGCTACTGAGTGCTCTGGTGATGGGACTAGCTGAGGCAACATTCGCTTGTGGTGTGCCTGCACGAGGTCTCTCGGCACGCCTAGCGCCAGTTGCGCTAGGACTGATATGAAACCGTCCTGACAATATCGTGCCACCTAGATGGGACGAACTGCTGGCACCGCCACGCCACAGTAGCGGGGTAACGTGAGCGGGCCGCCGGGTCGGTGCGGTTGTACTGGGCCCTTGTGCCGAGGTTAGCGCGCCTGCACGGTCTGTATCGGTCCGTCGTGCTTGACCGATATTAGGCAAGCGCTGCGCTTGTGCTGGTGATCGTGCTGTGCTGTGTGTTAGTAGGTGACTGAGTTTGCGTTGTTGGAGAAATTGTTGGGTCAGCTGTTGGAATGTGTCATGGCTGATGTCCTGCAAAACTTGATCTTTGTATTGCGCACGATTGAATTCGGTATTGTCTAAATGGTGTTGTTGTAACAGCTGATGCAATCGCACCTCAAATTCGCTACTAGCGAGTTCACTTCTTTGCTCGGCTACTTGCTGATAGGCTGCTGGTGCCAGTCGTTGGAGCACCGCTTGCCAGGGCGACCATTCTGCTAGATAAGCCGTAAAGTTTTGTGCTTCATTGTCTTGAATCTGTGTTTGTGCAATGTCTAAGTCATGTTCAGTGACACCGGAAACCTCAAAAAAGCGCATTTGCTGGCTAGGCAGATCGAGTTGTAGGACATCACAGAGTTTGACTTGATAGGCGAGATTGATCTCAATCTCGTCGACCATGGTTAAGGTTTTTGATTTTTGGTAGGCCAGCTTTTCTAACTCATCTAAACGAAATTGTTGGCGTGCAATCGCGATCAGTGCTGGTAAATCGTTATCGTAATCGCCACGCGCTGTTTTTAACTCCAGTTCTCTTTTTTTCATGGTGTTAAAGGCTAAGGAAACGCGATCTTCGCAACTGCCTAACCCTTCTTCCGCGATGAGAAAAATTTCTTTACGTAATTCAGCGTCGTTATGTATTCGCGCTAACCAATCAATGACTTCTTGTTTAAATTCAGGCAGCGTGAAATTAATCGTAGTACGCAAGCGATCTAATAGGATAGAAAAGTTATCAGCATGGGGCTCGTGCGCGATGCTGGACCAATCTGTGTGGCTGGTCTGTGCTAGGTCTGCATACCACTCAGCTACCGCTTGATCGATAGGGCGTGCTGCCATATTATTAATTGACATCGAAAAAAAGAAGGTTGGGCCTTGGTAATCAGCGGCGTTAGCACGCTCATACATTTGTTCGAGTATGCGCTGTGAGATCGGATTATTTTCCAGATGAATTTCGGTATACCAAGGGAATGACAGCCACTCTTCTGGAATGTGCGTGCATTGATTGTTACTCAGGACAATCTCTTGGAGTTGTTGCATGTGTGAAAGATCAGGCGGGACAAGCAGTAAATTTTGTGAAATATCCAGGATTTGTAAATTTTTCATGCTGGAGACATCGGGCGCGATACGGAGTTGATTATTGCTCAGTTCAAGTCTTTCTAACTCGCTCATACGTGCTATGTCAGTCAAGGTTGTTAGTAAATTGTCCGACAGTATTAAGCTTTGCAGGCTTCTTGGTAAATGCATACCAGATAAACTGGTGAGTCGATTCACTGAAAGATCGAGGGACGTCAGTTCAGATAGGCCAGAGATATCGGGTAGTGCTGGCAGCCGATTATCACGCAGACGCAGAGTTTTTAAATTTCTGAGTTTATGCAGTGTTTCGATTGCATCGCTATCTGTGAATCGATTCGCAGATAGATCAAGTTCTTGTAAGTTTCTGAGCGTGGATAAGTCCGGCAGTATGTCGAGCTGATTATTAACTAGTTCAAGTCGGTTTAACTTGTTCATGCCGGATAAGTCAGGCAGTGCGGTCAGTCGATTCTTGGACAGAATCAATGTGCGCAAGTTTTTTGGGAGATGTGCACTAGGGATATCAGTAAATTGGTTAGCCCCTAAGTTGAGCGTAGTTAGGGCAGACATAGTGGATAGATCGGGCAGACTGTGCAGGCGATTGCCATACAGATTCAGTGTAGTGAGACTGGTCAGTCCACTCAGATCGGGTAATCGCGTTAATTGGTTATAGGAAAGGTCTAATCCGAGCGTAGGCTTTTGGTCTGCTATGTCGCCGACACAATTAGGTATCTCTGGCAAGCTGGTGAGGTGGCAACCTGAAAAATTAAATTCTCGGCCTCGATTGCGTAAGGTATCGGTGATTAAGATCGAATACAGCGGGTCGAGAACATCTTTAATCCGTTGCAGTGCAATATCGCGCCGCTCTTCTAAGTTAACCACAGGCTGATTTGCCCACGCTTCTGCTTGAGCTAAAAAGGCTTTTTTCGGTACGCTTTGTGGCACAGCCGCATTTTCTTTGGAGCACGGTTTTTTGAGTGCCGCCTGAGCCATCATGCCACTTGTAGAGGTACATTCTTTGTCGCTGGTACTGGGCGGTGTCGTAGAAGATGAACTCGTTTTGCTGCTCGATGGCTTTGCTTCAACCAAACCAGCCGAGCTTGCAACTGATGTTTGTATCTGGTTCAGCGTTTGCCGCTGACTGCTGGATGATGGCGAGGCATTTCCTCGAATGGTATTACTGTGCATGGTATGTCCCCATAGATGAGAGTGTTGTGCAAGCGATTGCGTAAGGGTGTTGCATAACTGACTGCGTAGCTCAGATATGGCGTTGCGCACTACTTAAGGCTCGATGTATTGGTATGTATAGTCTTGTCACTGAAATGTTAGATTTCGCCTGAGAAGACCATTGCATCACTGACTGCGTTGCGTCGTACTTGCGCCCGCGTTTATCTATTTGATATGTCTTGCTCGCTGCACTTGCTAGGCGCCTTGTCTTGGGACTGCTCGCGACAGTAGTGCAATCGTCTCCTGCTAAGGCTGACTGGCACAGACGGGATGCAACAGTGATGTAATGGTATGCGGGTGGGGTAAACACAGGGTTGTTCTCTAAATAGAGTCTTTTTTGTGGGGAGTATCTGTATTTGGTTCGCCTGCAAATATGTCAAAAAGTGCATATGGTAGCTAGGTTTTGTTGCAAAAGTGGTGCTGACCCAAGACGACTATTACCTCACTGACTATGTTGCGAAGTACTCGCTTTCGCGCCTATCTGCTTGATATTAGGACTTACTCGCGGCATGTTCAGCGCCTGGTCTTGGAACTGCTCGCGATAGTGAGGCAACGGTCGTCTAAGAGGTGATTAGGGGTTCTGGCGCGGCTGCGCTCTATTGGCTGTGTGAATGGGTCTTGCCAGGAGCCTTTGACACGGCTCCTGGCGGCTAGTTGTGGTGCACTGGTTGCAGCAGGTAGTAATGGGTTTGTCGGGTTTTACCCTGGCGCACAATCGACCAATTCGCTAAGTTAAGTAATGGTTTGGGACTTTCTGCGTAGACTAAGCCCGAGCCGCTCAACAGAGGATGAGCCATCTCGAGTGCCGGCGCAAGTAAGTCGGTCGCAAAAGGCGGGTCAAGAAAGATAATATCAAAGCTATGTTTGGCTAAAGTGTTGGCATAGCGTAGGGCATCATGATTGATGATCTCTATTTTTGCATGGGTCGCGCTATTTGCCAGCAGCATGTCGCGATGTTGTTGTAGTTGTTGTAAGGCTTGCGGGTGCCGCTCTATCATTAAAACGTGGCGAGCGCCACGCGATGCAGCTTCAAATCCAAGTACACCGGTGCCAGCGAACATATCCAAGCAGGATTGTCCGCTTAAGTCTTGACCGAGCCAATTAAACAGGGTTTCACGTACACGATCTGAAGTCGGGCGCAAGCCAGGTAGATCAAGTACGGTTAACCAGCGGCGGCGCCATTGCCCACCAATAATACGAATCTGTTTGTTCATGTTGTACGACTATTGACCAACGATAACGGTAACCATGGATTGCGGTTGTAAATGTTTTTGAAAGCTGGCCTTGATTTGAGGGATGGTTACGCTATTGATTTTTTTTACCCAAGTATCCAGATAATCAAGCGGCAAATCATACCAAGCGATATTTGCAACGGTGTTTAACCATTTTTCATTGCTATCGAGATACAGTGGAAAGCCACGGATTAAGTTATTTTTTGCAGCGGTGAGTTCTTCTGGCTTCGGGCCCTGCTGAATAAAATCTGTCAGTGTTTGCTGTACTACCTGGAGGGCCTGTTCTGCTTGATCTTTTCGTGTTTGTAGGCTGATCTCAAAGATACCGGGCTGTAAACTGGGCGTAAAAGTACTCCTTACCCCATAGGTAAGGCCACGTTTTTCTCGCACCTCGGTCATCAAGCGACTGACAAATCCGCCCCCGCCTAAAATGTAATTACCTACCGTGAGTACAAAATAGTCTGGGTCATTGCGTGCTATCCCCGGTTGCCCGACGATGATCTGGGCTTGTTCTGCTGGGTGAGAGATCTGAATTTTTTTGCCTTGTTCGGGCAATTTTGCGACTGGTGGGAAGTTTTTTTCGGCACTATGCGCTGGTAAGCTACGGCTGAGTTTTTCCGCTAGTGCTTTGGCTTCATTTTTTTTGATATCACCGACTAGGATAATGGTTGCGCGATTTGCACCATAACGCGCCTGATAAAAATTGACTACATCTGAGCGTGTCAAGTTGGTTAAACTGGCTTCAGTGATTAATTGACCATAGGGATGTGTGCCATAAATAGCGGCTACCAATTGCCGCTCAGCTATCGTTGGTGTTTTGGTTAGCGCTTCGCGCAAATCTGTTTTCGCGATGGCGATTTTTCGTTGCATTACTTTTTCTGGAAACGCAGGTTGTTGTAGTAAATCATGTAATAGATTCACAGCCTGATCACGTTGCATCGGTGCACTTAAGGTACGCACTCTTAAGCTGCTGCGGTCAAGCTCCGCACTGGCTGTATAAATGGCACCGATATCTGCAAAGCTGTCTGCAATCATGCCTTCATCACGTTCTGGTTGTTGTGCTTGGGCAGCAATGCCAGCATTCAGCATATCTACGGTCAGGCTGGCCAAACCACTTTTTTCGACTGGGTCAAAACGTGTACCTGCATCAAAATCGATGCGAATGTCGAGCATCGCCACGGCATGGGTTGCGACTAAATATATACGTGTGCCTTGCGGGGTAGTCCAGTGTTCAATCGGTAGAATTGCCTGGGCGATACTCGGCAGTAAGCTCAGGCATAGCAACGGTATTAGGTTGCGATAGGCCGTTACCCAGGTTCTGTAATAGCAAGAGATTTTTTTCATAACTTAATCAGCACTTGAAGAATGGTTGTCTAAGGGATCAGTCGTTAACGGTGTTTTATCGGTTGAGTGACGGTTGGCCGGCATCGGTAACGGTACCAGACGTGCAATCGTCAGCGCATCATCTTGGAAGTATTTCTGTGCAACCGCTTGTACTTGCTCGGGGGTCACAGTGGCTATTTTTTCCAGTATGTGATCAATGTCACGCCAAGAGAAGCCACTCATTTCCAGGATACCCATTTCCATGACCTGGGAAAATAGGGTGTCGCGTTTGAATACTCTGTTTGCAATCAGTTGTGCTTTGACACGTTTTAACTCGCTCTCCTGCAAACCTTCTGTGATTATTTTGTTTATTTGCTTACGCAAACTAGCTTCAAGCTCGGCTACGGATTTATCTTTGGCGGGGACGCCTGATAGATAAAATAATTGTGGGCCGCGTGCTATAGGGAGGTAGCCTGTATCGACGTCATCGGCAATCCTTTGCTCGCGCATCAGATGGCGTGGTAAACGGCTGTTTGCATAACCATTCAGTATGGCCTCTAAGGCGATCAGTGCATAAGGATCCTGATCGTGTTCAAGATCACGCAGTACGGGGACTTTATATGCCATGATCAATAATGGGTTTTCTGCGGGTGCTTTGAGTTCCACTGTGCGCATGCCACGTTGTGTTGGCTCTTGCTGTGGCTTGCGCGTCGGTAAAGTACGCGCGGGCAGCGCACCGTAATATTTCTGCGCTAATCGATGTACCTCCTCTGGCTGCGCATCGCCGGCAATCACCACAATCGCATTATTAGGTGCATACCATCGCTGATACCATGCTCTAGCGTCGATATGGGTCATGGTTTGTAGATCATTCATCCAGCCGATCACCGGCACACGTTGCGGAGAAGCAGTGAAGGCGGTGGCGAGCAATTGCTCGCTGAGTAAAGCCTGTGGTTGATCATCGGTACGTAAGCGGCGCTCTTCCATGATGACTTTAATTTCTGGCTGAAATTCTTTGGCTGTGAGGACTAGGTTTGCCATACGGTCAGCTTCAAGTTGCATCACGCTAGATAAATGTTGCTTATCGATTTGTTGAAAATAGGCGGTAAAGTCTTTGCTGGTGAAAGCGTTTTCTAGTCCACCTAGTGCCGCGATACGGCGTGAAAATTCTCCGGCCTTTATTTTTTTTGTTCCTTTGAACATCATGTGTTCGAGCACATGGGCTACCCCTGTCGTACCATTAAATTCGTCCAGGCCACCCGCTCGATACCAAACCATGTGCACAATCACTGGAGAACGCTGATCTTGTTTGAAAATAACACGCAGTCCATTTGCTAGGCGGTATTCGTAAATGTTTTTTGGTTTATCCCAGTCTGCTGTACGCTGATGATGCATGTGCGTGGTGCCCGACTGATCAGGGTGGGCTAATGCAACCTCAAACAAGGCCAACCAGCTTATTAATAGAACCAGTAATGGGGTTTTTTTTATCCGGAAAAGGGGATAGCGCATACGTTCTCCTCTGCTAAACTAAGGCGAAATTCTACCCTGAGACTTTTATGCTACCGATTGCTGCCTGCAATCTCGTTTTTTTTGTTGTATTTACCTATGTTTAAATTACTTAAGAAGCATTTCTTTAATAAGACGGAGACACCTGTTGCGACTCAACCAGAGGCACCGGCGGTCTTGACCGAGCAAGAAATAGAGCCCTCTTTACCGCAAAGTTCATGGCGTGCACGTTTACGTGCGGGCTTGGCGCGTACCAGCCAAAGTTTAACGACGCTATTCATGGGTACGCGGGTAGATGATGCCTTGTTAGAAGAAATTGAAACAGCATTGATCTGTGCAGATGTCGGCATGGATGCCACGCAAAATATGATGGCTATATTGCGGCGTGAGGTTAAATCACAAAAGGCGGATACACCAAATAAAGTTAAACAACTCCTGCGCACTTTGTTGATTGATTTATTGAAGCCATTGGAGAAAACGCTGACACTCGGTGAGCATCAACCTTTGGTATTAATGATTGCCGGTGTGAATGGCGCCGGTAAAACAACGAGCATTGGCAAATTATGTAAATATCTACAAACGTATCATCAGTCGGTCTTGCTCGCCGCTGGGGATACGTTTCGCGCTGCCGCGCGTGAGCAGTTAGCACGCTGGGGTGAGCGTCATGATGTCAGTGTGATTGCACAGGACGGTAATGACCCTGCTGCGGTTGCGTTTGATGCGATTCATGCCGCGCAGGCACGCCAGCATGATGTGGTGATTATTGATACGGCAGGGCGCTTACCAACCCAAGTAAATTTAATGGAAGAGTTGAAGAAAATACGCCGTGTTGCGGCTAAAGCTATGCCACAAGCACCGCATGAGCGTTGGTTGGTGATTGATGCGAATAATGGCCAAAATGCCTTAGCGCAAGTGAAGGCGTTTGATGACGCATTAGGACTAACCGGCTTGATTGTCACTAAGCTCGATGGAACTGCACGCGGTGGAATCTTGGCGGCGATTGCACAGCAGCGCCCTATCCCTGTTTTTTTTATTGGCGTTGGAGAACAAGCACAGGATTTACAGCCTTTTGTTGCTGAGGTTTTTGCCGATGCATTATTGGGTGATTTGAGCGAATCATAGATTGTTGGTATACCTTGCTGGAATAATTTTGCGTAAGTCTTATGTGACTGTTAAGCGCTTATGCCCCTTAGGCAAGATGTCGGGAGTACGCATCCCAATAGCGTTATTTTTATCGATTACATGAATGTTTTAGAAACTTACCAATATGAGTTAAGAGCGCGTGGTTATGCCTCTGACGCTGCCCAGTTGAATGCCATACAGGTCTTGCAGGATTGCTACGCGCAGTGGTTGGACTATAAGGGAAAAAGGAATAATCGCCTGGCACGGCTAGTCAGATACCCATCACTTCCGCGCGGTGTTTATCTGTGGGGTGGCGTCGGGCGTGGCAAATCGTTTTTGATGGATTGTTTTTATGCGGCGGTGCCTTTAACTCTGAAAACACGTATTCATTTTCATGAGTTTATGCGTAATGTACATTGTGCGCTGGAGGAGTTGCGCGGGCATGCAGACCCCCTGGATATTCTGGCTAAATCTCTGGCGAAGCGCTATCGTTTGATTTGCTTTGATGAGTTTCATATCAGCGATATCGCGGATGCAATGATTTTGTATCGTTTACTAGATCAGTTATTTATTAATCGGGTGCAGTTTGTGATGACATCGAATTATCATCCAGACGATTTATATCCAAACGGTTTACATCGGGATCGCTTGCTGCCAGCTATTGCCCTATTGCATCAGCATACGCAGATCATTAATGTGGATGTTGGGGTCGATTATCGATTGCGCTCGATGGAAAAGGTGGCATCGTATCTAATGCCGAATGACGCCACAGCTGATCAGCAATTAGCGAGCACATTTGCACAGTTAGCGGAAGTCAGTGATGAAGAGCCTATATTACATATCGAGGCCCGCCAAATTCACGCTTATCGCCGCGCCGGTGGCGTGGTATGGTTTCGATTCCAAGAATTATGCGGTGGCCCCCGCTCGCAAAATGATTACCTTGAGATCGCCCAGCAATTTCATACGCTGATTTTGTCCGATGTACCGGCAATGTCGCCACGTATGGCTGCCGAAGCACGTCGTTTTACTTGGCTGATTGATATTCTTTATGACCATAAAGTTAAACTGCTGATCTCAGCTGAGGTGGCGCCTGAACAATTGTATGTTGAAGGTAGTATGGCTGGTGAATTTACGCGCACTGTATCGCGTTTAATTGAAATGCAATCTAGGGATTATTTAAATACGCCGCGACGTTGAGACTGTTACACAACTTACTGCGCGTAGCAAAACGCAAGTTTCAGGGTGGGTTAACTTTGTCTAGTGAAGTTATGCTGGAACTAAACACTGCGTTGCGCGGCGCTCGTTGTCTTTAGTTCGCTCGCGACAGTTGTGCAATGGTCTCACGTTAGGGCTTACGCAAAAATGCGCTGGATATTAATATGCTGCACTCTCTCTCCTGGAAATGATGATGCTGAAGCTCTATAACTATTTCAGAAGTTCCACCTCGTATCGTGTGCGTATTGTGTTGCATTTGAAAGGGCTGCCGTTTGAATATGTGCCGGTGCACTTATTACGTAATGGTGGCGAGCAGCATCAGGCTTCGTTTCATCAGCATAACCCACAAGAATTAGTGCCAACCTTGCAAGATGGGGATGTGTTGATTAGTCAATCCTTAGCCATTATGGAGTATTTGGAGGAACGCTATCCGACGCCAGCCTTGCTACCTGAAGCTGCACAATTACGCGCACATATCCGGCAATTGATGTTGATGATGGCTTGTGAAATGCATCCTTTATGCAATCTGCGGGTATTGCAATATCTAGCGACCAAGGTTGTGTCAGATAAGCAAACGGATGTGGTCACTTCTGCTTGGATACATCACTGGAGCTCCCTCGGCTTGCAGGTGTTAGAGGAGCTGTTGTCGCGATCGGTCTGGCGCGGTACTTTTTGTGTTGGTGATCAAGTGACGTTAGCAGATTGTTGTTTAATCCCACAACTGGCTCATGCACGCCGCTTGAAGGTGGAGTTAGCAGCGTTTCCAACGTTGTTAGAGATCGAGCAAGCATGCCATCAATTAGCAGGATTCCGTTTGGCGGCACCTGAGGTGCAAATAGATACGGAGTCTTAATGAGACGCTGGCAGCGCCAGTTACTGTGCGAAAAAATACCGCGCAACCTAGTATTTGGGAGGCGCGGTAAGTGATGTAATGGTTTTGCTTAAGGAAGCTTAATCAGTGCACCGTATGGTCTGGCTCATCATCTTGATCATTGTCATCGACATCGAGACCTAATGCGCCATGTGCATGTCCATGACTAATTTCTTCGTCAGTCGCGGTTCTGACTTCGCTTACTTTGAGCCAAAAGCACAAGGCAACGCCGGCTAATGGATGATTACCATCTAATACTACTTTGTCTTCGGCAATGTCGGTGACAGTGTAAATCAGCGGTTCATCATCGTCGTCATCGTTTTCTTGCTCAGGAATGCCTTCAAACTGCATCCCTATTTCTAAAGGCTCGGGAAAGCGCTGACGTGGTTCGATTTTGATGAGCTCGGCATCATAGTCACCAAAAGCATCTTCTGGTTCTAATTTAAGCTGAGTTTCAAAACCGACTTCATGGCCTTCAAGCTGTTCTTCAATTTTCGGAAACGTGCCATCATAGCCACCGTGCAGATAAACCATCGGCTCATCTGATTGTTCGAGAAGATTCCCCTGTGCGTCAAATAATTTGTATTGTACGGAGACTACTGTATTCTTTGCAATTTTCAATTCTACCCCCATGGAAGAACGTCTATTATACGCAATGCCGCAACCATCTAAACCACTTTTATTGCTCGGTGGCCTCAGTCCGCAGCAATTTATGCGCACGTATTGGCAAAAAAAGCCGTTATTAATTCGAGCCGCATGGAATCAGCCATCGATTTTGTCAAGGGCAGCACTGTTTGAGTTAGCTAAAAGGGAGGACGTAGAAAGTCGTTTAGTGACTCAATCTGCTGAGGGTTGGCAGCTTGAGTATGGTCCGTTTAAAAAATTGCCAAGTCTGCGCGCGACAAATTGGACTGTTTTGGTTCAAGGCGTTAATTATTATGAAAGCCAGATGGCCCAACTGTTGCAGCAATTTTCTTTTTTACCAAGCGCACGCTTAGATGATGTGATGGTCAGTTATGCTACTCCAGGTGGAGGGGTAGGGCCACATTTTGATTCTTATGATGTGTTCCTGTTGCAGTTACACGGCAGACGTGAATGGCAAATTGCAACACAATCGGATCTTGCTTTGGTGCCCAATTTGCCATTAAAAATTTTGCGTAATTTTGAGGCACAGCAAACTTGGGTACTCGAACCTGGGGATATGCTTTATCTCCCGCCGCATATTGCCCATCATGGCGTGGCGCTAGACCCCTGTCTCACTGCCTCGATTGGGTTTCGTGCACCGAGTTATGCTGAGTTAACCGAAGCTTTTTTTGCACAGTTAACTGAAAATTTATTTGAACAGCCTGAGTTTTCGGCGCGCTATACCGATCCAGGCCAATCTGCAGTTACTTGCCCTGGAAAGATACCGGATTTAATGGTCAAGCAGGTGGCCCAGCAATTACGTAAAGTCCGTTGGCAGCCTGAGCATGTGCAATATTTTCTCGGTTGTTATTTGTCAGAGCCAAAACCGAATATTTTTTTTGAGGCCCCGGATAAGCTACCTAATCGTACGCGATTGCGTAAGGTGTTATCTGATTCTGGCTTGGTGTTGGATCGGCGTAGTCAAGCGCTCTATGATGCAGCGCACTTTTATTTAAATGGTGAGGCTTTTGCTTTGCAAGATAGCCAATATGCGGCTGATTTATTACCCAAACTAGCCGATCAACGGATTTTGCTGCCCAGTGAGATGAAGCGCTTGATCGCAGATCAGCCGTTATTTAATCAGGTTTGCCAATGGTTGAGTTATGGCTGGTTGTTGCCAAATAATGAATGAATTGTTCTGAATAGGAACTAAGTGTTACTTGCTTTCTCACTTAGTTGTTTGAGCCGCTTAGGCTTAAAACGGGAGATCACTAATAGTCATTGTTGTTCAAAGATGGTGCGAGTAGTCATCGATTCGTACGGCGATTAATCGTATGAATTTGAATTTTCGTTGATTTAAAAGGTAGTGTATCCAATGAGTTGAATTAGATTCCCTCATGTAGGCTGTCGCGAAAGGTAATGTAGATGCCACAGCCTTCATCCCGGTGACCCTTTGACTAGCTCAGGGTGAACGGGTGGAAGTTAATACTCGCTCCCCATTTTTCCTGAACTTGTCGCAGGTAATACCTCTTATCCTGTTCGTCATGAGCTTGTCGAAGGATGAACGAGATAATAAAGTACATGCCATTTGCGACGGTCGCTGTAGAAAAAGGAAACTTTCAACTGATTGCAGGCATGACCATTTAAAAATTAGATGATAAAAAAAGGCTTCACTACCACTTGGCATGCTAGCTAATTGAAGGTATTGCTGAAGTATTTATCATCGGTGGAAACAAGGCTAATGGGGAAGCAAAAGGTGGGTTAGTCGAGCCCATGGAGGTAGCAGAAAAACGGCTTAATTCCTGAATAAGAGCGTCTATACTTTGCTCTAAAAAGATTTCTCCCGATTGATAGAGTTTGATATTCATGTGACGGTATGCGCCGTTATCTTGACCGAATGCGTCTGAGATATTCACTGAACGATTATTTGCTATATCGAGGAAAGCAAGGTCGTTATTGTCTTGATAAACAATCAAGTGCTCTTGGTTTTCTACGGAAAGATGTAAGTTATCTTGGTCTGGTATGGGGTTTGCATCAAAATTATGAATTAATATTTTTGAATAATGCTGCCAACTGGCAAGATCGATTGTATAAGTGTCGGTGCCAATGCCACCGCTATATATGACTTGATCTATACCGGTCATACGAGGTATGACTAGTGTATCGGCGTCATGCGTACCTACTACTAAAAGTTGATTTTGGTTTGGTTTTTTGACTGCGCTGGCATTCAGTAAATGTGTTGTTTGTGTGCCATTAATTTTATAGATGGCCTGTTTAACGCTGCTAAAAATATAAGCTATATTACTATCCGCTTCAACGCCTATCCATTCAGGTAAGTCGGCACCAGTTAACCCTTGTGCCTCAATGATGCGTTTGTGTTTGTGATCATACCACCGTGGTGTTTGGTTAAGTGGTACTTGCAAAACAAGTACATCTTCAGATAACCATGAATTTTGTTTAGCGACAGTAGTCAGTTCGTCGCATGCTTGAATTAATTCCTTATCTGAAAGATTGGATTGCCACTGCTGATCGACGCCAATAAGTGATAGCTTTTCTTCATGATTGAGTAAAAAAATTTCTCCTTTGTGTGTCACTAAGCGAATATTGTGTGCATATGTATGCGCCGACTTAAATGCGAGTTTAGTTGCCACGTGTGCTGCTGAGGGGAGTGCATT
>JBIKXM010000227.1:0-3051 GCA_044355755.1 Burkholderiaceae bacterium
TTTTTTGTCCACCAGACTGCCCCAGTGAGCACATTTTCTGAAAGCCTGTATCAATCAAATTAGCCAAGCCCTCACCCGCACGCCCAGCGTTTTTTTCCAATGTCGCACTAAATGCTTGGCTAAAATTTCCCGCAGCGTTACCTAAACCACCCGCCAGAGAACTCACCAGCGGCGCCGCCAATGTTGTCGCAAGATTTATCATTTCAATCTCCTCTGCCCTTAGAATTTAATTGAACTAGAACTACCATTACCACCAAGAGACGCACCCTGCCCAGAACCTTGCCCTAACAGCGAAAGCAATATCTGCAGCAACTGTTTCGCTGGGTCTGCACCCTGTGCATTGGATTTCTGTCCGACTGATGATTGCCCACAAGCTGACTGACCGCATTGTTTTGGAGCACACCCCCCAGCTTGACCACCCTGTTGCGGTAATTGATATGCTTGCTGCGCCTGTTGTAATCCGCGACAGCTATTTGCTTGAATTCCACATACTGACATAACGCTCTCCTTTTTTGAGTTTAAGCCGAGAACCGACACCCTTTAGTGCCCATGAAAGTAAATGTGTTCGGGAAGAATTTGTAATAAATAGTGTTTTTAGGGTTTTTCCCTACTTATTAAGGCCGCCGCATAACTCTCACGAGCAGCCCAAAAATAAGTCGCCTAGCACGCAGCGATCAAGACATATTAAGTTGGTAGAGGTGGGGGCGAGCACTTCGCAACACTGCATTTAGCACCAACATAACTTCGCTACACGAAGTTAGCCCACACTGAAACTTGCGTTTTGGGCCGTGCCGTCAGTTATGCAATGGTCTCCGCAAACCAGATCGACAAAGATAACCTACGTATAAGTCGACATAGAGACATATCATTGATGGGACAGCTTTGTGTAAGCCCTAACACAGGCAAAAGCGACAGACGCTGGACTTATTAGGTAACATGAAGTTTTTGCATGGCTGCCGCACCATTCCCCTGCAACAGCAAAGGTAAGGCTGCTTGTGCGCGTGTCAGCGCATGGTCGATTTCGATTTGTTCCTCAAGCGGCGGCCGAGCCAATACATAGGCCGCTACATCCTGTTGCTGTTTTTTTGCGGAAATTGAGCGATCTCGTGGATGGCCTATACCCATACGTAAACGCCAAAAACTTGGTTCACCCAGTAAAGCCACGATATCTTTCAAACCATTGTGTCCACCATGCCCCCCACTTAATTTAAAACGTGCACACCCGGGCGCAAGATCTAACTCATCATGGACAACTAGTATCTCTGGTGCTTTAATTTGATAGAAATGCGCCAGCGCAGCAACTGCTCGACCAGAGTGGTTCATAAATGTCAAAGGCTTAAGCAACCACAACAAGTTGTCCGCGATTTTGGCACGTGCAAGATGACCGTGAAAACGTTGCTCTTGCGCAAACTGTACACCCGCCTCCTGAGCCAACAAGTCGAGCAACCAAAACCCTGCATTGTGGCGAGTGGCACGATATTCGACACCAGGATTACCCAAACCAACGATTAATTTGATCACAAGATTTAGCTTTTAAAAAATAAAAAGCCTGCAAAAGCAGGCTTTATGAAACAAACTATCTTTTATGTTGCCGGCGTTGCTGCAGCACCAGCATCTGTAGCAGATGCTCCTGTTGCTGTAGCAGCAGAATCTTTTTCAGCATTAGGCAATTTAACGGTTACCACGACTGGGTTCTCTTGCTCCAAATGAGGCACCAAGCTGACGCCCTTGGGTAGTGACACTTCTTTGGCATGTAATATAAAGCCAACTTCAGCCTGCGACAAATCGATTTCAATAAACTCTGGCAAATCGCTGGGTAAGCACTGAATCTCCAAGTCATTAAATACGTGACTGACAGTAGCACCCGATTTAACACCCGGGGAGACTTCTACACCAACAAAATGCAAAGGCACTTTGACATGCAATTTTTTGTTTAGATCAACTCGCTGAAAATCAACATGCAACACCAATTGTTTATAGGGGTGCATCTGGAAATCACGTAGCAATACTTTCTGCACCTGCCCGGAAACCTCTAAATCCAGAATAGAGGAATGGAATACCTCTTTTTTTAACGCATGAAATAATGCATTGTGGTCTAACTCGATTGATTGCGGCAATCCAGCCCCACCATAGATAATCCCAGGAGTCTTTCCTGAGTTGCGCAGGCGGCGGCTCGCACCTGTGCCCTGTACGCTGCGTTCAAAAGCTACTACTTTCATAGGTTCTCCAATAATGAATGTCCGCGACCAGACATGTTTAAAAAATCTTTTTTGTAAAAAAATACTAAATGATGGGATTAAGCCTCAGCAAACAAGGACGATATGGAATCACCTCGCGTAATCCGGTTAAATGTTTCAGCCAATAAGCCCGCGTTTGAAAGCTGACGAATTTTATTACATGCACGTGCAGCAGGACTCAACGGAATCGTATCCGTGACCACCACCTCATCTAGTTCTGACTGGAGGATCCGCTCCACCGCGTCCCCAGATAAAACCGGATGCGTACAATAGGCAAATACCTGAAGTGCCCCACGCTCTTTAAGGGCTTGCGCTGCTTTGCACAAGGTACCACCGGTATCGATCATGTCATCCATGATCACACAGTTACGATTTTCCACTTCACCAATGATATTCATGACTTCGGCAAAATTAGCCTTGGGCCGGCGCTTATCAATAATCGCTAACTCGCAATTCAGCTGTTTAGCCAAAGCCCGCGCACGCACCACGCCACCAATATCTGGCGACACAACGATCAAGTTACTGTATTTTTTCTGACGTAAATCACCTAGCAATACTGGTGAAGCATAGATGTTATCAACCGGAATATCGAAAAAGCCCTGGATTTGATCGGCATGTAAATCCATGGTCAATACACGCTCAACTCCAGCGACTTGCTGCAACATATTTGCCACCACTTTGGCTGAAATCGCAACCCTGGCAGAACGAGGCCGCCGATCTTGGCGTGCATAGCCAAAATATGGAATAGCAGCAAAAATACGACCAGCCGAAGCGCGTTTGAGCGCATCAACCATGATCATCAATTCCATCAGAT
>JBIKXM010000119.1:0-4453 GCA_044355755.1 Burkholderiaceae bacterium
TCTGAGACGATTAAACAAATTAGATTCCCAATGGTCGCTGATCCAACCGGAGCCATTTCACGCACTTTTGGTGTCATGCTCGAAGAGGAAGGGCTGGCATTACGTGGTACTTTCTTAATCAATCCAGATGGCATTATCAAAGCCTACGAGATCCATGATTTGGGTATTGGTCGTGACGCAAAAGAACTCTTACGTAAAGTACTAGCAGCTCAGTATGTGGAGGAGCATCCAGGTGAAGTCTGTCCAGCGAAATGGACTCCAGGTGCCAAAACATTGGAGCCATCGTTAGAACTGGTAGGTAAAATCTAATTTGGCTAGGCTGATCAAAATTTCCTTATTCTTTCAGATGGCTTTTGTTAATGGAGTCGGATTGTGCGGCAATACATGCAAAAAATCGGTAGTCTTGCTTTATCGATAGCTGCTTTATCACTTTTAATTGGCTATATGTTGCATCAATTTGGCCCCGCTATTAATAATCAAATCAATCGGTTGGGAAAAGATCAATATTATGTGCGTATTACTGACGCTGGACGGGAAAGTGATACGCACAGCAGACAAAGACAGATTTATCAATATAAACTCATGGCTTATAACCAACAGGGCAATATCAAACGGCTGACCTTTACGGCTGATAGACAGCTTCAGTCCTACGCATGGTTACGTCTTTATGTGACAAAAGATGATGCAGTTACCGCATGGGAAGAGGTGAGTTCTAATGGGCTCCCTACATAACCAACTGCCGAGCCCCAATATGGTATTACGCTATATTCCCTTGTACCTTACCGGCATCGCGCTGCGTAGATTTTAGGGTGTTGATACTGCGATCTCACGGCTTGCTTTAAAAGGTGAGCCGTGAGTACTGCGCAACGCAGCATTTGGGTCGCGCAGTAGTTCGGCAACGATCTCAAAAGGCGCACCATAAAGTTGCGTTATCAGTATGCGACACGCTTAACATGATCTTATTTATATTTTTCAGCGCGAATCGCTTGCGCTAATTCATAAACTGCACGAGCATAAAAAAAGCTTTGGTTATAGCGCGTTAAAGCATAAAAATTTTGTAGACCAAGCAAATATTGAGTCGTTTGTTCCGGTATTGGAAAATCTGCGACTAACACCAGCGTGTTTTTTTCTTTACTGAGATCGATAGTCTCATCAACCACTAACTTAGCATCAAGTAATTGTTGTAATGGAAACCGTGGTTTAGGTAAACCATCAGCAAAATTTTTTGCCGCAGCCAGGCTCGTTGTTGTATCGGCAATTTTCCAGATAACTGGGCGATGGCTTTCCCAGCCATGTAGTTTTAAAAAATTAGCAATACTACCGATGGCATCAATCGGGCTATTCCTTAAATCAATTTTTTCGCCATTATCAAAATTGACTGCATATTGATTAATACTTGATGGTAGGAATTGAGGAATCCCAATCGCGCCGGTATAAGAACCTTTGATTTTGGTGATGGGAAGATGATTGCTTTTACTCCAAACTAAAAAGTGTTCCAGCTCCTTTTTAAACAGTTCTGTCCTAATGTTGCGATTTGGTGTATTGGGATAATCGAAAGCTAATGTAGTGAGTGCGTTCAAGACATTAAACTCGCCCATTTTTTTACCATATAAGGTTTCAACGCCAATAATGCTGACGATAATTTCTGCAGGGATACCGTATAGTTGTTCGGCACGCTGTAAGGCGCTTGCATGTTGTGCCCAGAATGCTACACCAGCATCGATTCGATGCGAGTTAATAAAGCGTTGTGAATAGCTTAACCAATTTTTCTTGCCAGTTGGTTCACTGGGCATGACTAAGGTGACGACTTTGGGTTGAAAGTGCGCTTTACTCAATAACGCAAGCCACTCCGCAGTTGTACCGCCATGCTTTTTTGTCATGTCGGCAGCGAATGTTTGTACTTCAGGGCGTTCAGCGTACGACGTATAGGTAGGGTGCGAATCTGCTTGTGCCAGCAGAGTAATCGCGAGTAGTGGCAATAAGAATAAGCGGATGGTATTCAGCATAAGCATAATTTTAGAAAAATTTATTGAAGTGTAAGCGATTCGAGCCATAGCATCAGCGGTACAATTTGACATTTTATCTTTCAGCGTTTCGCGTATTCTGCTTCATAGAAACGCACGTCAACAAAAACACGTTACCAAAAATATGGGGGAAATGTGAAAATATTAGTTGCTGTAAAAAGAGTGGTGGATTACAACGTCAAAGTTCGTGCAAAATCAGATGGTACTGGAGTTGAGATCAGTAATGTCAAGATGAGCATGAATCCATTTGATGAGATTGCAGTTGAAGAGGCTGTACGGCTCAAAGAGTCTGGGGTTGCAACTGAAATCATCGCAGTCTCATGTGGTACTACGGCGTGTCAGGAAACATTACGAACTGCGTTAGCGATGGGGGCTGATCGTGGCATATTAGTAGAAACAGATCTGGAGTTACAGCCTCTGGCAGTAGCGAAAATTTTATATGCATTGATGCAGCGAGAGCAGCCACAGCTAATTATCTTAGGTAAACAAGCCATCGATGATGATTATGGTCAGACTGGGCAAATGCTGGCCGCATTAGCTGATTTGCCACAGGCGACTTTTGCCTCAAAAGTTCAAGTTGATCAAGAAAAAATTCAAGTCACCTGTGAGGTTGATGATGGCCTTGAAACCTTAGCATTCAAATTGCCGGCCGTGATTACAACTGACTTGCGTTTGAATGAGCCGCGTTATGTGACGTTGCCAAACATCATGAAAGCTAAGAAAAAAGAATTGACTGTGCTCAAACCTGCCGAATTAGGGGTTGAAGTTACTTCCAAGCTCAAAATCCTCAAAGTCGTTGACCCGCCGAAACGTAAACCAGGGGTGCGGGTACCAGATGTTGCTACGCTTATTGCTAAACTTAAAAACGAAGTAAAGGTGATCTAAATGGCTGCATTAGTTATTGCTGAACATAATCATAATCAATTGAAATCGGCGACGCTGGCAGTTATTAAAGCGGCGCAAGCATGTAGTTCAGAAATTCACGTGTTGGTAGTTGGCTATCAGTGTGGTGCTGTGGCGCAGGCTGTTTGTCAAATTCCTGCAGTACATAAAGTATTACAGGTTGATGCGAGCCATTTGCAAACGCTCACAGCAGAAAATCTAAGTGCGCAAATTTTGGCTATTGCCCAGGATTACACGCATATCCTCGCGCCCGCGACGACCAAAGGAAAGAGTGCTTTGCCACGGGTGGCAGCTAAACTCGATGTGGCACAGATTTCAGATGTGATTAAAGTGCAGAGTGCTGATACCTTTGAGCGTCCAATTTATGCTGGTAATGCAATTGCAACGGTACAAAGTATGGATGGAATTAAAGTGATGAGCATACGCACGACAGCATTTGATGCTGTGCCAGCCACCGGGGGGCAAGCCACGCTGGTTGAGACCCCGGCTGTTTCGGATAATGCTTTATCAAGCGTCGTTGGGCATGAAACGGTACAGTCCGAGCGACCTGATCTAACGGCGGCGAAAGTGGTCGTATCAGGGGGGCGCGGCTTAGGTTCTGGAGAAAATTATAGTAAATTGATTGAGCCACTCGCGGATAAATTAGGCGCGGCATTGGGTGCTTCACGTGCGGCAGTGGATGCGGGATTTGTTCCGAATGAATATCAAGTTGGGCAAACCGGCAAAGTCGTTGCTCCACAGCTTTATTTGGCAATTGGAATTTCAGGTGCAATTCAACACTTAGCGGGAATGATGGACTCAAAAGTAATCGTTGCGATTAACAAAGACCCTGATGCGCCTATATTTAGTGTGGCTGACTATGGTTTAGTTGGTGATTTATTTGAAGTAGTACCTGAGTTAACCAATGCACTATAGATTTTAATGACTCATCACTAAATTTCTTAACAGCCTATGTAGAGCGATTTTACATAGGCTGTAACAACCCATGATTGGATTATGCCCAAGTTACTCAGCGCCAGGAGTCAATAATCGGTACTAAAAGTGCTTACGCAATATTGCTATGACTGTGATGTGCTTCATTGTCGTACAGTTCCCGGGTAACACCGACAGCAACGAAAACTGCGCAGTCACTGTAGATTATCATGAGCCACTTCGCGGCACTGTTTTACTGGCATGATGCTGCGCACCTAGTACTGTGAGTGTTGGCATTTCTGTCAAGGATAATTGTGCGCAATCCCGAATAAGATAAGCATCATGATCATGATTCAACAACACCTAATAAAAGATTATAAAAATGGACTATATCGCCCCAGTTAAAGACATGTTGTTTACCATGAATGCATTAGCCAATTGGTCAGCAATATGTGCGCTGCCAGCATTCGATGACGTCTCACCAGAATTAGCACAGGCTATTTTGGATGAATCTGCCAAATTCTCTACCGAGGTATTATCACCACTGAATCCTATTGGTGATAAGAATCCGAGTTTTTTAAAAGAAAATAATGTGACCACCCCTGCTGGATTTA
>JBIKXM010000120.1:0-4442 GCA_044355755.1 Burkholderiaceae bacterium
CAAGGTTTACCTAAATTACTGGCTTCGGCTTGCGCGGAAATGTTAGCCTCAGCCAATTTGGCGTTTTCTTTATGCCCTATGTTGACGGATGGCGTGATTGAAGCCTTATTAACTGTAGCGACTCCGGAGCAACAGCAACGCTTGATTCCTCCATTATTGTCTGGTGCCTGGACTGGTACGATGAATCTCACTGAGCCACAAGCTGGCTCAGATCTGGCGCGAGTGCGTTGTCGTGCAGAGCGTCAAGAAGACGGGCGTTATAAATTATTCGGTACAAAAATTTATATTACTTATGGCGATCATGACTTAGCTGACAATATTCTCCATCTGGTATTGGCGCGTACAGCAGATGCCCCTGCTGGTGTGAAGGGCTTATCCTTATTCATTGTGCCCAAATATCTTATGCATGCAGATGGCGCATTGGGTGAGCGTAATGATGTGCAATGTATATCGTTAGAGCATAAACTTGGTATTCATGCGAGTCCTACCGCTGTCTTACAGTTTGGTGAGCATGAAGGTGCC
Source organism: Burkholderiaceae bacterium (assembly GCA_044355755.1). GTDB lineage: Bacteria > Pseudomonadota > Gammaproteobacteria > Burkholderiales > Burkholderiaceae > JADYYQ01. The sequence goes on from JBIKXM010000120.1 coordinate 523, forward strand.
TGGGCAGAACTGATCGGCGTGGAAAACCGAGGTTTAGAGTATATGTTCATCATGATGAATGCAGCTCGTTTTGCTGTTGGCATGCAAGGTGTAGCAATGAGTCAACGCGCTTATCAAGCTGCTGTAGCCTACGCTAAACAGCGTATTCAGGGTACTGATTTGCTTGACCCGAAATCGCCTGTAGCAATTATTCAACACCCAGATATAAAACGGATATTGATGACGATGCGTGCGCTTACTGAGGGGGCGCGTAGCATGGCTTATGTAGTTGCGGCAGCCTGTGACTTGGCACATCATCATCCAGAGGAAAAAGTACGTCAAGAGAATAAGGCATTCTATGAACTCATGGTGCCAGTAGTTAAAGGCTACTGCACTGAAACAGCAGTTCAGGTGGCTAGTTTAGGGTTGCAAGTACATGGTGGCATGGGCTTCATTGAAGATACGGGCGTGGCACAATACTATCGTGATGTTAGGATCACAACGATTTATGAGGGTACTACAGCAATTCAAGCGAATGATCTGATTAATCGTAAAACCCTTTTGGATAAAGGCGCAGCGTTACAGCAGCTATGTCAGAAAATTATAGCGACTGAAAAAGATTTGTGCGATGGTGATCGTGATATGCAAGCTATAGCGCTGCGCTTAAGCGAGGCACGCAAAACATTAGAGCGTGTAGTGGAGTATGTATTAGCACATAGCAAAACCGATAAATTAGCAGTGTTTGCGGGTAGTGTGCCTTATTTGCAATTACTGGGTATTGTGGTTTCGGGTTGGCAGCTTGCACGCGCGATGATTTTGGCCAAACAGCGATATGCAGATGATGAGCACTTTTATCAAGCTAAGATAATCACTGCGCAATTTTTTGTGCAAACGATTTTAAATCAGGTGCATGGCTTAGGAGATAGCATTATGCAGGCTGGCCAGATAACAGGCGCCCTAGATATTGCGCATTTTTAAATCGATGTAAGTAGCGGGCTGTAAAGCGGGTACAAATGTATGTGTATCGATCAATAAAGTGATTGTGTAGATTTTCGTGTTTCGATGTTCGCCTTTGGTAATGGCTATGATGGCGCTACGACGCCATTGAGAAAGTTGCCAAAGGCCAGTTCCATTTGTAGCGTCTTACTACATAAAGGAAGTGCTGTGCAACGCAGCATTTGAGGCAGGTGCTTCATAATGATGATTCGACTCTATGTAGAAAAAACCACATGTGAAAAATATTTTCTTGATTAGTTAACGAAAGAAGTTTAAATTTTTCCAAAATTAAACTCGTTGGTATTTTGATTGATATTTATGCAAGTAAACAGCATATCTAGATTTATTGAAATGGGTTTAAGGTTCAAAGCACTGTCGAAGTTATAAGCAAAGTTAAAGGTCAACAATAAAGTCAATCAGACCTTTACACAACTAGGCGAACGCACAAAATCTAGGTGTCCGCATCCCAGAGATCGGGCTGCTAGCAGCTTTGGTGAAAGCATTTGGTTAGTAAGACTATGCTGAAACCATAATTTCAAGTAGAGCGAACGCGGAGTTGCGACTGACAAGGCCATGGGCTACTTGAGTTATAGCATTGCTAGGGTTCTGTTTCATCGAGAGTAAATACCGTGCAACAACGATGTGGCGCTAGTCAGTTGCGTATAGGTATTGTCAAAGCAAGTATCAAGATTTTCGCATGAGCTGCATAAGCGAAAAATTGCTTATCCAAGTATTTCACGTCTGTTCTGAATTGGATTGATGCGTTTTCGATAACTGAGGCTAGTTATCAAGGAGAAATATATAGATTCTATAAATAATATTTATTTATTTTATTGAAAGGATTCAAAATGAACATGCATTCGTTGATTTATGTTTTTAGAATTCCTGTTTTCTTGCTCTTGATTGCTTTGTTTAATAACAGTTATGCAGATTACCATGCGCAAGGAAAACACCCTTATGCAAATCAGCAAAAAACGGCAGCTACTTTCAGTACCTCTCTTCAAAAAGATTATAGCGATGACTACAGTGTTGCTGAGTATAGGTGGTTGACACCTTCGATGGCGGCATTGCCAGAAGCTAGACCCACAGTGAATGAATTATCAGCGCGTCGCTTTCAACCATGGCTAAATCAAATTAAAACACCCTATGCCAATCAATTAGGGCGTTCAGATGGTAGAGATGTCACGATTGGTGTTGCTGACACCGTGATCGAGAAATCCCATCCCCAACTTATTGGAAAAATTAAAGATAGCTATAACGGTTTCGATGGTAGTAAAAATGTCGAAGCCTCACCTTTTTCAACACATCATCTAGATCATGCTACACCTGTAAGTGGTGCTGCACTTGGACGAATAGCTATGGTCATGGGCAATCAGCGCTATCAGTATCTACAGGGAAGCGCAGTTGGGGCAAATTTAAATATGGCCAAAGTATTTAATGATTTACCAGGACGTCCCGCTTGGTCTTGGAGTGCATTTAATGCAAGTATGAGATGGTTTATAGAAAAAAAACCTAGCATTGTGAACCTTTCATTGGGTGGACCCAGCCCATTTCCACATGAAGCTCTAAGCATATTCCAACAAGCGATTAGAAGCGGTATTTTATTTACTATTGCTGCTGGCAATGAGGGACAGAGTCAGCCGGCTTGGCCTGCTGCGTATGCGAGTGCTTATTGGGCACAAAATCAAATTATTGTTGTTGGCTCGGTAAATAGTAATAATCAATTAAGTGGATTTTCAAACGCTGCGGGACTTACTGCACCATGGTATGTGGTCGCGCCTGGGGAAAATATAAATATTCCTGCTATTGGCAAAACTTATGCGGCACTCAATGGTACCTCTTTTGTGGCACCGATAGTCGCAGGGCAAGCAGCATTAATCAAAAATCGCTGGCCGCAACTGAAAGCAAATGAGATTGCAGAGATTATTTTTCAAACGTGCACTCGCTTAGGAAACTCACCTGAGGGTGAGCCTGATCCGCTCTATGGGTGGGGACTAATTAATATCCAAAAATCACTGCAACCAATCGGGGTTCTTGAAGTGACCTTGGCGAATGGGAAAAAGCTAGCCGTCGCTGATTTATCTCCTGGTAACTTGAATGGTGCTATTGGCGCAGCAATTAAGACAGCTATAAAAACAGACAAATTTATTATCGGTGGTGCAACTGATATTTACAACAGACAATTCTCAGTTAATTTACGTGATGCGATTGATCCTATTCCTTTAACACTTTCTGCGGGGGAGTTCATCTCGAATGCACAACGTGAGTTTAGAACTGAGGAGAAAACGCTTGATAACTATGGCTCAATGATGCGATATACACTCAATGAAAGCCAAAAATCAATGTTTAAAGCCGGGTTACTCGGTTATCAAGAAAATTCAAGTTTAAATAGTTTTGGCTGGATTCAACGGTTTTCGACAGGACATGAGGTTTCTGCCTCTGTTGGTGGGGAAAATATCTATATGGGTCTTGCTGATTATCGCTTGTCAGGAACTGCTTCTTTTACCAGTTCGGTATTTAATAATGCATATATTGGCCTGATGCCATTGGCTTCACATGTTGGTGTAGGGAAAAAGTTCAATAATGGCACAAAGATAAAATTTGGCTTGAGTTCAAGTATCTTCGGGCAAAATATTCTGGCACAATCCTCGCCAAATTACTTAGTTCAAAATACAGCGCCAAAGCTGTCCAATCAAATGAGTATGCAGCATGTCGAAATTTCTAGAGCCTTTGATAGTACGATTGTTGGGTTCGGTTTTTCTAATGGGCATGAAAAAGAAGCTTTATTAGGTACGGAGATGGGTAAAGGTTTTTCTTTGAATGCTCCTGCTAACACGCGAGTATTTACCTTAAATATGGCGCACAAGTTTTCAGATAATGTTTCACTAGCCGGGTATTTTTCAACTGGTATCACAAAAGGCTTTGCGGCAAGCGACAGTCTTATC
>JBIKXM010000121.1:0-4425 GCA_044355755.1 Burkholderiaceae bacterium
GCATTGCAAACTCGTTTTGTTGTTGTGTCAGAACTCCAATATTACGAGTTTGCTCCTCCCTTTCAACCTCTTATTTCAAAACGTCAACAGACCCTAGCTGAGGGTTGATTAAAGTGGGGTCTCACAAAAATGATGCTTCACGAGTAGGGTATCGCGTAACTTAATGCGCGTACTAAATGGTCATGCGCCCAATCAGTTGAAAGTTTCCTTTATCTACAGAGACTGTCGCAAAAGGCATGTACTTTATTCTCTCGTTCATCCTGCGACAAGCTTAGGAGGGATGGGGTAGCCGATATTCCCTTCCACAAATCCAGGGGGGACGGCGTAGCGGGTATTTATTTCCATCTGTTCCCCCTGAGCTTGTCGAAAGGTCATGGGGATAACAGGCTTTGGCATATATATCATCTTGCTTGGTTCTGCCTTGTGATCGTGAATGCGAGGGTATTGAACTCATGTGCTTACAGCTAGTAAGCTACCCTCGCAAGCTTGGGTGAATACAACTATATTTTCTTTTGATTGCCTTCAAATAAACTCATGAAGAGTTGCAGAATAGCGGCTAGTAATACTTTGAATTGCTCCATCGTTGTTTTATCCAGCCCTTTGGCGTTTCCTCCTTGTGCTTGCGAGGTCTTAGCCGTGCCGGGGGTGGCACACGCAGCGGGATTGGTATTACAGTTGTTGTCAGCCTTTGTGCTGCCCGTAGTTGCGCCAGAGGTTAATTTGTCGATAGTCTGATTGTTGGTCGCCTTTGCTAAATGCTCTCCAATCGCTTTAGTCAGTTGCTCAGTCTGCTCTTTTGACAAGGAATTTCCTGATTGAATTGCACTATTCAATGATCCCATTTGAAAAATTGATGGGTTTTTGGCTGCATTATCGGCATCAATTTTTACGGCAATTCGGCTTAACAGATCACGATCTTGGGTCTCAAAGGTAGCTGTGCCATTACGTGGGTCGACCGTAAAGAGACCTTGGCGCATCTGTTCTATATCTTGCTGGTTAAATTTACCAGTAATGCCTTGTTTATCCGCCTGACCTAAAATACGAGTCATTGCATCTTGGAAATTAGTTGCATCCATGATGTTTAACAGATTGTCTTCTCTGACCTCATTGACCCATGAGCCAGAGTCAGGCTTCGGATATTTTGTGTCGTTATCCATATACTGGGCTACCTTCGATAAAACTGGTTTGAGCTCAGGTGGAATGGTGGCACCTCCTTTGCCATCGGGCTTGAGTCCGTTGGTACGCAATATGTCTAGATCTTTCTGGCTAAAATCGCCGAGAACCTTTTTATCTTGCCCCCCTATGCCTCCTGTTTTATCACTACGCAAGGCATCGCTAATGGTTTTTATAAAATCATTCACTTGTTTTTCTGTGGTGCTCAAATTATGTTTGACCCCCGAGGTATTATTTTTGTTAGCGAATGGATTGATTGCGGCACTGGATGATTTACTTCCTGCATCAAAACTAAATTGATTGCCGCAGCTATTGCCTTGGCAGCTATTACTGCTATTACTATTATTATTTAGGCGGAGTTGTATGCCAGTTTGCTGTTGACTGTTACCCGGATTATTCGGCAGGTAAACATTAATATTGGGAATGTTAGAACCTTGTCCACAGCAAGAACTTATTTGACTCATGATGGTTTCCTTCCATTGAAGTTAGAACTTTCTTAATCCAAGGCTGACACAAAAGTATTCCAGCACAACATGTTGCTGAGGCCGCTGGAAAAGCCTATGCAGTAAGGAAAAAAACCCGTCGGGGCAGTTTTTGCGTCAGTCCTAAGCTGCTAAATGCTTCACTTGTTGAGTGCCTGTTACTTGATAAAGTTCGTGCTTCTCAGGGTAAACAAGGTGTCTAATGATTAAAATGATACGGGTGCATACGTGCACTTATTTGCACGTAAAACAATAAGCGTTAAATATTGTTACAATCAATCTGCTTCATCGAGATTGCCCCGCATGTCGTATACGCGGATACCTGTTGTACTGAAAGTTAAACTCAACTCAGGGAAATATGATGACTCAAAAACAGACGCAATTGTTTGTATCATTCGTTTGTCTTACGCTGTTTTTTATTTCAGGTATTTCAATTGCTACTGAAAAAAAAGTCGAGCCGGATGCTATTTCCTCGACCCCACGATATTCAGGTTTTTTGCAAGACTACAGCAAGCTTAAAAAAGTTACCGACAGCCAGGGCAATGGATTATTACGCTGGGTCGACCCTAGTATTAAAGAAGGGGGCTATAAAAAATTTCTGGTGCAAGATGTCGTTTTTTATCCAGAAGCGCAGCCAACGCAACAAGTCTCCCACGATACGCTGGAACAAATTCGGCAGTATATGGCCTCTAATTTGCGTGACAAACTATCGGCCTATGGCTTATTGGCTGCGGCTCCTGGTGCGGACGTGCTTGAGATTCGTACGGCGATCACTGCGGTTGAGGTTAAACCGGAAGGACTTAAATTCTGGGAATTCGTGCCTATTGCCTTGATTAGAGCCGGGATTCAAACTGCATCAGGACGTCGTGATCATGATGTGAAATTATTTCTTGAGTCGGAAGTGCGAGATAGCCAAACGCAACAGATTATGTTGCAATCTGTGCGCGAAGGGACTGGGCTGCAACTAGAGAATGACAGTGAGCCGTTAACTTTGACGCAGCTTAAACCCAAAATGGATCAATGGCTAGAAACCGTTATACAGTTGGTCACCTCCTTACAACCTATCGACTAACCTCATATTTTGCGCAGCACCGCGTGGCGGCATTATCTGGCTGTGCGGCCAGTTTTAGTTTGCAGATTATTTTTATAAAAGCAATAACGACATACTGTGATTAGAAAATTATTTAGCTACTTGCATAATCAAAAGATTAAGAGACGTTTTTTTCGATACCTTCCTTCTGCTCTGGTCTATCTGGCACTAACTTCGCTTGGCATAGCGTTAGCCGGGTGTGCCGTTGGCCCAAACTATCAGCGACCTAAGCTTGAGTTACAGGAATCTTGGGCAACGATGCCCGAGGATACTAATCAGATTGCCTTAACTAACTGGTGGCAGGAATTTGATGATGCCAGGCTGAATCAGCTATTACAAATTGGTCGCGAGCATAACCAAGGGTTGCATGCGGCGGCCGTGCGGATTGCGCAAGCGCAAGCGCAGTTAGGTATCGCTGCTGCACCTACGTTACCGGTGGTGCAATTATCGTTTGGTCATACTTTTACCAAGCCAGATGGACTGAGTCAGCTACAAAATAAAACCAGCGGCAGTACGGCACAGCAATTAAGTCTACAAGCTTCCTGGGAGCCGGATTTATGGGGTGCAGTACGTCGTGGTCTTCAGAGTGATACGGCAAACTGGGCCTCGACCATCGCTGCCTATCAAGCCGGCATGGTAGCGTTAGAGGCGAATATTGCTACTTTGTACTTCAATATCCGCACGCTTGAAACACGTTTACAAGTCGCTGAGAGCAATTTGGCGCAACAGCAAGAAAATCTGCGTATTGCAACGGCACGTTTTCGTGCAGGCGCCGTCAGTGAACAGGACGTAAGTCAAGCGCAGGTACTGTATGAGCAGACTCGCGCCAATCTGCCTGTGTTGCGTACGGCATTACAGCAAAGTCAACATGGTTTAAGCGTTCTTTTAGGTAAGACACCTGATTTTTATCAAAAGAACTATGCTGCTGGAGGGGCGCTACCCAACGTACCACGGCAGATTCCTGCGCGTATTCCACGGGATTTATTGCAACGGCGTCCAGATGTACTGCAAGCAGAATATGCGGCGATTGCCCAAGCAGCACGTATTGGGCAAGCTAAATCAGCACTTTTCCCGAGTTTTAGTTTGGGGGGTAGTTTTGGTTATCAAGCGACAAATCGTGGCACGAATAAGCTCGATGATCTTTTTAAATGGACGAATCCGATTAGCAGTCTCACCGGTAATCTGTTATTTCCGATTTTTAACCATGGTTTGTTGGTCAATCAAGTACGTGTACAAGATGCGATTTTTCAACAAGCAATATTAAATTATCAAGCTCAGGTGCTATTAGCACAGCAAGAGGTAGAAGATGCGCTATCAAATATTACCGCTTACCGTCATGTATTAGACAGTCTGACGACCGCACGCACTTCAGCGCGACGTAGTACAACGCTAGCGCTGGAACGTTATAAGGCGGGTGCGAGTGATTTCACGACCGTTACCGCAGCCTACCAAGCGCAATTACAAGTTGAGGATGGCTTAGCGCAAGCACAAGGAAATTTACTGCAAGCGTTTGTCTCAACCTATCGCGCACTTGGTGGGAGTTGGGATGGTAAATTAAGAAGTCGTCTTGAAATAAATTCATCGTAATTTAGCAAGCGTTATTTTGAGCATAGCGATGCGACAAATATTTTCAGCCGTTGCGGTCAGTATCTCAACGTCTTTTGCGAGCCGACGGAAATG